>JAQUIV010000032.1:4259-15740 GCA_028681275.1 Aliarcobacter sp. | reverse complement strand
GCACTATCTCCATGAGGTTCTTCAAGCATATCAAGAGTTTGTTCAAAATGATTAATATACTCTTTTTGATTTATAATTACTGGATTGTGATTTGAGTTAATGTGACTTGCTGTGATTTGTGCAAAATCAAGTTCACAATAGTTTTTATATTCATCATATCCAACACTAAAGGTATTTATCTTTTTACCTGAGATTTTTGTATAAAGAGCAGAGATTAAAGAACTATCAATTCCTCCACTTAAAAGTGATGCAACTTCCACATCACTGTTAAGTCTATATTCAACACTTTTGAATAAAAGCTCTTCAATATCATTTAAAGCTTGTTTTTCGTCCTTTATAGCTTTATAGGTATTTATCTTATAATATTTCTTCTTTTGAAGCTCAAGAGCCTTATTTGGCTCATAAATTATATATGATGAAGCTTCAAGTTTAAAAATATCTTGATAGAAAGAATCTTCACCAAAAGAGACAAAATATTGCATATATTTTGAAAGTGCAACTTTATTTAGATTTGGTTTGTAATCAAGTAGATTTAAAATTGATTTAATACTTGATGAAAAAATAAATTTATTATCTTTAAAATAGTAAAAAAATGGTTTTTTACCATATCTATCTCGCGCGCAAAAATATAAATCTTTTTTCATATCGTAAATACAAAATGCAAACATCCCATTTAGTTTATTTAAAAAGTCAAATCCATATTTTTGATAAAGACGAATTAATACTTCAGAGTCACTTTTTGTTTTACATTCTAAATGTTCCACGTGAATCAATTCTTTGTAATTATAAATTTCTCCATTAAAAACAAGTAAAATATCATCAAAAATCATAGGTTGATTTGCTTCTTCATCTAAATCAATAATTGCAAGTCTTGTATGTCCAAATTGTTTATTATCAATTTTTATTGAATTTTGAAAATCTGGACCTCTATGATGTAAAAGTTCTAAAGATTTATCAAATCTTTGTGATAAAAAATTTGTTCCAATTATTCCACACATATAAACCTACTTAAAAATATATTTGATAATTTCAACATAAAAATAGAGTAAAAAAACAAATAACGTTGTTGATATTAAAATTGTTGCTGTTACATTTGATGGTTTACAGTTATATAAAGCTGCTAAATTTACATTATTAACGGCAAGGGGAACCATTAGCTCCATAATTAAAATTGAAGCTACAAAAGAGTTTAAATTTGTAAAATAAAGTACTACTATAATTCCAATAACTGGTAATAAAATATGTTTTACAAAACTAATATGTAAAGATAAATGCCATGGCATAGATTTAATTTTAACACTATATAAATACATTCCAAAAATCAATAACTGAATTACCATAGATGTATAAGCACCCATTTCTAAAGCAGTAGAAATATGTTTATTTATTGGTATTTGTTGGTAGTTTATAAATATGGCAAATAAAGTAAACCAAATTGCTGGTATTTTGAAAATTGCAAAAATAGCCTCTTTTAATAAAAATTGTTCTCTTGCGAAAAAATAAACAGAAAAAATATATATAAAAAGTATATTGGCAATATTAATAATACTTGTATAAGGAACTGATTCTATTCCAAAAAGTGCAATACCAAGAGGTATACCTAAGTTTCCAGTATTTCCAACTAAAGCTGTTGCTAAATATATTGATTGATTTGTTCTATCACGAAAAATTAATTTATTAACTAAAATCAATATAAAAAGTACAAATAATACGATAACTAAATAAACAAAAGGAGAAGCAATAAATTCATAGTTTATGGGAGATTTTGTTAAGCCCCAAAAAATAAGTATTGGTTGAAAAAAATATAAAGAGATTAAAACAAGGCTTTTTTCATCTATTTGATTTTTAAAAATCTTTTTAGCAGTGAATCCTAATAAAATGAAAAAATAGACAGGTAAAACAGAGAGTATTGCTTCGATGATAAATCCCTAATAAAAATTTAGGGATTTTATCATTAAAGGGATAAAAAAATAGAAAATAAGATTATGGAATCATAATCCCTTTTATCATAAAGAAAATTGCAGCAGAAAGAATTGCAGCAGCAGGAACAGTTATAATCCAAGCAGCTACGATTTTACTAACCGCTTCTCTTTTTACATATTTTGTTCTTTTTGCATCTTTAAAATTCTTTTTATCAATTCTTACTATGTTCTCTTTTTCATCAACTTTTTTATATAAATCAACAATTTTGATATAGTCTTCTTTTGATTTTTCTTCAATTGCTTCAAATACAACTAATTCATTATATAAATCAGATAACTCTTTTTTATCTTTTTTAAATTTTTTTCTAACTTCTTGTGCAAATCTTGTTTCATTTGCATCTAAAAATTCTCTTAAAAATCCAACTCCAAAAACTCCACCAACAGCAATATGAGTTGAAGAAACAGGAAGTCCTAATTGACTTGCTATAATAACAGTAAGTGCAGCTGCAATTGCAATAGAAAAAGCTCTAATTTGATCAAGTTCAGTAATTTCTGAACCAACTGTTCTTATTAATTTTGGACCATATAAAATAAGCCCAACAACAATACCAAAAGCACCAACTGCCATAATCCAAAATGGAATACTTGCTTTACTTGAAATTTCAGAATTTAAGATAGCATCATTAATTGCAGCTAGTGGTCCAATTGCATTTGCAACATCATTTGCACCATGGGCAAAAGATAGAAGTGCAGCAGAAAAAATTAAAGGAATAGTAAAAAGATTATTTACACTATTTCTATTATTCTCAAGTCGTAAAGAAGCCTTTAGGATTAATTTTTTTGACCAAAAGAAAGATATTATTGCTAAAACTAAAGCAATAGCACCCGCAGTATAAAAATCTAATTTTATAACTTCTTTTAAACCTTTTAAAATGATATATGTACCAAAAGACCAAGTCATAATTGAAATTAAAATAGGAACAAACTTTATTGCAGCTGTAATCTTATCTTCTTTATAGATTATTTGTTTTTTAATAAAATATAAAAATCCAGCAGCAACAATAGCACCTAATAAAGGAGAAATTACCCAAGAAGAAACTATCTCACCCATAGTATCCCAATTTACAATTGAAAAACCTGCTGCTGCAATTCCTCCTCCCATAACTCCACCTACAATAGAGTGAGTAGTTGAAACAGGAGCTCCAACTGAAGTTGCAAAGTTTAACCATAATGCAGCTGATAATAAAGCAGCTGTCATTGCCCAAATAAAAATTTCAGGATTAGGAATTAAAGCGGGATCAATTATCCCATTTTTAATCGTTTTTACAACTTCTCCACCTGCAATGAATGATCCTAAAGCTTCAAATATTGCAGCAATTACAATTGCCCAAAACATAGTTAAAGCTTTAGAACCAACAGCTGGTCCTACATTATTTGCAACATCATTTGCACCAATATTCATAGCCATATAAGCACCAAAAACAGCACCTATAACTAAAAATGTATTATTAGGAACATCTCCATTTGATGTGTATGACCATAAAAATACAACTACCATAAAAAGTAGTGCAAGAGAAAGCTTCGCAAAACTTGATAGAGTTTTTTCTTTTGCTTTATCAAACTTGTTGATTGTGTTTAAATCCAAGAGTAACCTTTCGTGTAACCATTTTGTTATTTATGTTAAGTAGTATTATAGTGGGAAATTGCTTATCAAAGCTTTAAATTAGCTTAAGTTATTTGTGGTGTTTCTCTACAAAATATAGAGAAAAGATTTTTTTGTAAGAATTTTAATAAAAGAATTTAATAAAAAAAGAGAATTAATCTCTTTTTCTACTTCTGTCACCTGATGGTCTTGGTGCTCTGTCTCCAGATGGTCTATCACCTCTTGGAGCTCTATCTCCACTTGGTTTTCTATCACCTGATGGTCTTGGTGCTCTATCCCCAGCTGGTCTATCACCTCTTGGTTTTCTATCACCTGATGGTTTATCTCCTCTTGGAGCTCTGTCTCTATCTCCACCTCTTGAGTTTCTATCTCCTGATGGTCTAGAATTTCTATCTCTATCTCCACCTCTTGATCCACCAAATTTTCCACCTCTTCCGCCTCTTGAATTTCTTCCAGAAGATGAACTATCATTGTCATATCTACTTGAATTTTCAATAAGTCTTTTAATATCAGATTCAGATTTACCAATATTATTATTACCTTGAACATAAGTTGATGCTGAAATCATAGATGCTAATTTAAATGCAATAGTTGAAATATCAAACTCTTCTTTTAAGTCTTCAACTAAAGCTAAAGCATAATCTTTTATCTCTTGTTCACTAATTTGTTGTTTTAATTCTGTAATTTTTTTAACTTTTACAGAATCAATATTTGGAACAATTTTAGCTTCTAATTTTGTACCAATATTTTTTTCAATTTTTTGTAACATTCTAAACTCATGTGGAGTAACTATTGATACAGCTATTCCTTCTTTTCCAGCTCTTCCAGTTCTACCAATTCTATGTACATAAGACTCAGAATCAAATGGTAAATGATAATTAAATACGTGAGAAACATCATTTACATCTAATCCTCTAGCTGCAACGTCTGTTGCAATTAAGATTTCTAATTTAGAAGTTTTAAACGCTCTAATTGCTTCTTCTCTTTGTCTTTGCTCCATATCACCATGAAGACCTTTTGCCATAAATCCTTGAGAAACCATAAATGTTGATAATCTATCAACTTCTTTTTTAGTTCTACAAAAAATTATAGATTTTGTTGGGTTTTTGTAATCGTATAATCTAATTAGTGCATCATCTCTTTCTCTTTCATCAACAACATAGAAAGTTTGAGTAATTTTTGCATTTGTAACATCACTTTTTGTTAAAGTAATAAATTCTGGATTATTTAAAATAGTTTTAGCAAGATTTTTGATTGCTAATGGCATTGTTGCTGAGAATAATAGAGTTTGTCTCTCTTTTGGTAAGAAAGTAAAAATCTCTTTAATATCATCTAAAAATCCCATATCAAGCATTTCATCTGCTTCATCAAGAATTACATAATCAGGTTTAATATCAATTTTATCACCTCTTAAAAGATCTAAAAATCTTCCTGGAGTTGCTACAATAATACCTGCATTTTCGATTAATTTAATTTGTCTTGCGTAAGCTTGTCCACCATATACAGTTGCAGTGTTAACACCTAAAAATTTACCAAATCTGTATAATTCATCTGAAACTTGCATTGCAAGTTCTCTTGTAGGAACAATAACAACTGCTTCAACACCTGCATTTCCTTTCATATTATTTAAAATTGGAAGTCCAAATGCTGCTGTTTTACCTGTTCCTGTATGTGCTTGTCCAACAATATCTCTTCCTGCTAATACAAATGGAATTGCTTGTTCTTGGATTGGACTTGGTTCTTTAAAACCAGCTTCGTCTATTGCTTTTTGCAATAATTCTTTTAGATTGAATTCGTTAAAAGTCATTTTTTTACCTTAGTATATATTTATAAAAAATACACACGGTTATATAAGTTAGATTTAATCTCCCCATAAATGTACAATTAAAACGCAATTGAGTCTTGCAAGTAAGTCAGTTTAATGAAAATGAATCTTTGATTTAGTCTATCAAAGTAAAATGGGTATATAAATGTGTATAATTTAGGGGATTGTATCTAGTTTTAGATAAATTTAAGCTTTAAGAAAAAGAGCCGAGCTCTAATTCTTATAATTCGTCTAAATTTTTGTAGTTTTCTAAGTATTTAGTATCGTAGTTATTTGAGATAAAATCTTCATTTTCCATCATTTTTTGATGGAATGGAATTGTAGTTTTAATTCCTTCTACTTCAAATTCAGCTAAAGCTCTTTTCATAATATTAATAGCTTTATTTCTATCTCTTCCCCAAACAATTAGTTTCCCAATCATTGAGTCGTAATGAGGTGGTACAACATAGTTTGTATATACGTGAGAATCAACTCTTACATTTCTTCCACCTGGAACCATCCATTGTGTTACTTTTCCTGGGCATGGTAAAAATGAATTTGGATCTTCAGCTGTAATTCTACACTCTATTGCATGACCTCTGAATTTAATTGATTCTTGAGAAGGAACTTTTTCACCTTCCGCTACTTTAATCATTAATTCAACGATGTCAATACCTGAAACCATCTCAGAAACTGGATGTTCAACTTGAAGTCTTGTATTCATTTCCATAAAATAGATGTTTTGTTTATCATCAGCTAAAAATTCAAATGTTCCAGCACCTTCATATTTTAAATATTTAGTAGCTTTTACTGCAACTTCATGAAGTTTTGCTCTTGTTTCATCATTTAATAAAATTGCAGGTGATTCTTCAATAACTTTTTGATGTCTTCTTTGTAAAGAACAATCTCTTTCACCTATGTGAATAGCATTACCATGAGAATCCCCAACAACTTGAACTTCAATATGTCTTGGATTGTTAATAAATCTTTCAAGATACATAGTTCCATCACCAAATGCTGCTAATGCTTCACTTGATGCTGCCATAAATAATTGGTCGAATTCTGATTCTTCTTTAATAAGTCTCATTCCTCTTCCACCACCACCAGCAGCAGCTTTTGCCATAATTGGATAACCAATTTCAGCAGCAACTTTTTTACCTTCAGTTACAGAGTGAACAGCACCTTTAGAACCTGGAACAACTGGAACACCAGCTCTTATCATCTCTTCTTTTGCTTTTGATTTATCAGCCATTTTCTCCATTACTTCAACAGATGGTCCAATAAATTTGATGTTATGTAATCTACAAATTTCTACAAAATCTTGATTTTCTGATAAAAATCCATATCCAGGGAAAATTGCATCACATCCTGTCATTTCGGCAGCAGTGATAATTGCCGGAATATTTAAATATGAGTCTTTAGATTTTGCTCCACCAATACATACAGCTTCATCAGCGTGTTTTAAATAAGATGCATTTTTATCACCTGCACTGTAAACAGCAACTGATTTTTTACCCATTTCTCTAATAGTTCTAATAGCTCTTTGAACAATCTCACCTCTATTAGCTATTAAAATTTTTTTAATTTCTGCCATAATTAACTCTTATAACTTTTCAACAACAAAAATTGGCATATCATATTCAACAGGAGAACCATCTTTAACTAAGATTTCTAGAATTTTACAATCAAATTCTGCTTCAACCTCATTCATGATTTTCATTGCTTCTAAAATACAAAGAGTTTGACCTTTTTTAACTGTACTTCCTACTTCAACAAATGCTGGAGATTCAGGAGATGGAGATGAATAATATGTTCCTACCATTGGAGAGTTGATAATATCTCCTGATTTTGGAGCACTTACAGCTTCAACAGCAACTGGAGCAGAAGCAACTACTGGTGCAGGTGCAAATGTTGCTTGTGCAACTGGAGCAGATGTTGTAACAGTTGTAACTCCACCTTCAAAACCTCTTTGCATAGAAATTTCGAATTCACCTTCTTTAACCTTTAATTTGTTAAGTTCACTCTTATCAAATACTCTTATTAATTCTTTGATATCTTTAAAATCCATACTCAGCCTTTTTAATTTAATAAAATTTTTTCTCATAATAGCACATTTTTTCTGATAAATATATTTTTGTTTATTTAAATAAGTTTTATTTAAGTTTCAGATAGAATTGCCCAACTAAAAATTTAAACTATCTTTTTGATATAATCAAAAAAATTAATCTAGGAAAAAAATGTTAAACGATAGAAGTTTTATTAATATTGCAAAAGAGATTTCAAAAGCATCAAAATGTGTTTCAAAACAAGTTGGAGCTGTAATTGTAAAAGATGGGAGAATCCTATCAACAGGTTACAATGGAACTCCTGCTGGTTACAAAAATTGTAGTGACCATTGGAATGGAGAATATACAAAAGAACACCATGATTGGTCAAAAACATATGAAATTCATGCTGAAATGAATGCAATTATTTGGGCAGCAAGAAAAGGAATTTCTATTGAAGGTGGAACAATTTATGTAACACTTGAGCCTTGTAGTGAATGTTCAAAAAATTTAATTGCAAGTGGAATAACAAGAATCGTTTATGAAAAAGCTTACGAACATACAAACTCTGAAGTAATATCAAAATTTATAAAAGATAATAATGTTCATATAGAACAAATTAAAGAATAATTTTATTTAATGGCACAAAAAGACAATCATACATTTTACAAATCTGCTATCAAAAAACATGGAATTAGTGCAAAAGGAGTTCATTGGAACTCCCAATTTACCCAATACAAACGATTTGAAATCTTAACAAACTTTATAAAAAATGAAATCCAAAATTCTTTAATTGTTGATGCTGGATGTGGATTTGGTGAGTATTATAATTATCTATTTGATAATCAATTAAAACCAAAATCATATATTGGGATTGATTGTGAAGAAAAAATGATTGAACTTGCATCAAAAAGATTTTTAAATACAAATTTTTATGTGAAAAATATTTTAAATGATGAATTATTTGTAGCAGATTATTACATTTGTAGTGGAGCTATGAATATCTTAGAAAAAGAAGAAATTTTTGTTTTTATCCAAAAATGTTTTGAAGCTTCAAATGTTGGATTTATATTTAATTTTTTAAAAAATGACCCACTTACAAAAGTAAATTTTGTTGATATTTTAAATTATTCAAAAACCTTATCAAATGATATAAAAATTGAAGAAAATTACTTGGAAAATGACATCAGTATATTTATAAAAAGATAAAATTATCATATGTATCTCATATACTAAATATAAAATTAGTTATTAAAAATGAGGAGTGTAGATGAAAATAGGACTTTTTATTCCCTGTTTTATGAATGAGTTGTATCCGAATATTTGTAAAGCAACCTATAAACTACTAAAAGATCAAGGTTTACAAATAGAATACCCTCTTAGTCAAACTTGCTGTGGTCAACCAATGGCAAACTCTGGTTGTGCTAAAGATGTAAAAAAACTAGCTATTGATTTTGTAAATAGATTTAAAGATTTTGATTATATTGTAGCACCTAGTGGTTCATGTGTATCTATGGTAAAAGAGCATTATGCAGAGTTTTTTGATAATGACAAAGATTACAATAAAGTAAAAGCTTCTATTTATGAAGTTTGCGAATTTTTGCATGATATTATAAAAATAGAAAATATAAATTTTAATGTTTCTTTTCCTTTTAAAGTTGGTGTTCATAACTCATGTCATGGACATAGGGTTTTAAAACTAGCAACGGCAAGTGAACTTAACATTCCTTATGATTCAAAACTAAAAAATCTTCTAAACAAAATATCTGATATAGAAATGGTTACTTTAAAAAGAGAAGATGAATGTTGTGGTTTTGGGGGAACATTTAGTGTTCAAGAAGAGGCTATTTCAGTTGCTATGGGAAAAGATAGAATTAAAGACCATATAAATTCATCGGCTCAAATAATCACAGGTGCTGATATGTCATGTTTAATGCATATGGATGGAATTATAAATAGAGATAAAAATCCAATCAAAGTAATGCATATTGTTGAAATTCTTGCAGGAGTTAAACCATGAGTAGTCACAGCGTAAATGCAGCAAAATTTGTTGCTAATGATGAAAGAATGCATTGGCACGATGGTGCTTTATGGTTTGTAAGAGAAAAAAGAGATAGAGCTAGTAAATCAATTCCTGAATGGGAAAATTTAAGAGAGTTTGCAAATCAAATCAAAACTCACACGATGGCAAATCTTGATACTTATCTTTTAGAATTTGAAGAAAATGCTACAAAAAAGGGGATAAAAGTTCATTTTGCATTTGATGCCCTTGAGCATAACCAAATTGTTGCAAAGATTTTAAAGGAAAAAGGTGTTACAAAACTTGTAAAATCAAAATCAATGTTAACAGAAGAGTGTCACTTAAATCCTTATTTGGAAAATCTTGGAATTGAAGTTATTGATACAGATTTAGGTGAAAGAATAGTTCAATTAAGAAATGAACCACCATCTCATATTGTTCTTCCAGCAATTCACTTAAAAAAATCAGATGTTTCAGATACTTTCCATGAAAAACTAGGAACTGAAAAAGGAAATTATGACCCAACATATCTTACACGAGCAGCAAGGGCAGCTCTTAGAGAAGATTTTTTAACTGCACAAGCTGGACTTACAGGAGTTAATTTTGCGATTGCTCAAACAGGTGGAGTTGTAGTTTGTACAAATGAAGGAAATGCTGATATGGGAGCTAGTGTTCCAAAACTTCATATTGCTTCTATGGGAATTGAAAAGATTATTCCAAGACTTGAAGATTTATCAGTATTTACAAGATTATTAGCAAGAAGTGCAACTGGTCAGCCAATAACTTCTTATACTTCACATTTTCATACTCCTGTTGAGGGTGGTGAAATGCATATTATTATTGTAGATAACAACCGAAGTCAATTTTTAGCATCAGATAAAAATAAAAAAGCTCTAAACTGTATTAGATGTGGAGCTTGTATGAATACTTGTCCAGTTTATAGAAGAAGTGGTGGTCACTCGTATGAATATGTAATCCCAGGACCAATAGGTTCAATCTTAGGAGCAAAAAAAGAGCCAGAAATTCATAACTCTTTACCATTTGCTTGTACTTTATGTGGTTCTTGTTCAAACGTTTGTCCAGTAAAAATTGATTTAGATTCACAACTTTATAGTCTAAGACAAGACTTAGCAAATGCAAATTTAATTGACCCAAAGAAAAAAATGGCAATGAAAATAACTTCATGGTTAATGAGTAAACCAACTCTATTTGAATTTGCTGGAAAAATGGCTAGATTTATAGTACCAAAATTACCAAATTCTATTTTGTATAACAAAGGAAATGTTTGGGGAAAACAAAGGGATTTACCCGTTATGCCTCCAAAAAGTTTTAAAGAGATGTTTAGAGATGGAGAATTAAATGACTAGTAAAGAAAAAATATTAAAAAATATTAAAGATAATAATCTTGTAAAAAGTGTAAAACTTCCAAGTTATGAAAATTTTGGTATCAAGTTTGAAAACAAATTTGAGACTTTTTCTACTATGCTTGAAAGTGTAGGAGGAAAAGCTTTAATAGTTAAAAAAGAGGAACTTGATGCCACTATAAAATCTCTTTATCCAGATGAAAAACAGATAGCTTGTAATGTGGATTTTTGTACTCTTGGGAATTTTGATGCAAATAAATGTGATGATGCACATGATTTAAAAGATATAGATTTAGCAATAGTAAAAGGAAATTTTGCAGTTGCTGAAAATGGTGCTATTTGGATGAAAAATGAAAAAAATAGACATCGAGCATTATATTTTATAGCTCAAAATATAGTTATCGTGATTAATGAAAATGAACTTTTAAACAATATGCATGAAGCCTATGAAAAAATAAGTTTTGAAAACTCTGGATATGGTGTGTTTATTTCAGGACCATCTAAAACAGCAGATATTGAACAATCCCTTGTTATTGGTGCCCATGGTCCCAAATCAGGGTATGTCATTTTTATAAAATCTTGATATAATTGCTAAATAGGGGATAATAATGAAATATTTTTTACTATTTAGCATACTTTTTTTTAACTACTTATTTGCAAACC
>JAQUIV010000032.1:0-4159 GCA_028681275.1 Aliarcobacter sp. | reverse complement strand
TATTTAAATAATGGAATAGTAGGTGGTTTATTAACTTCTGCCATTGCACAAGGTGAAAATGTATCTAAAATGGCATTAGAGATTTTAAATGGGAAAAAAATTACAGATATTCCTATTTTAGAAAAATCTCCTAATCTTTATATGTTTGATTATAATGAACTAAAAAGATTTAATCTTGATGTAACTAAATATATTGAAAATCCAATAATAATAAATGAACCATCTTCTATATACAGAGAACATACAAAGTTTTTTGTTATTTCTACTTTAACTATTTTTATTTTAAGTATTATTGTTGTTATTTTAAAAGCTAATATTCAAAGAAGAGAGAAACTTGAACTTGAACTTTCAAATAGAATAGAGTTCGATAAAGTTCTTCTTGATACTATTCCAAATCCTATTTATTACAAAAATGTTGAGGGTAAATTTTTAGGTTGTAATACAAGTTTTGCCAATTTAGTTAGTTGTTCAAGGGATGAAATAATAGGAAAAACTGCTTTTGATTTTTTCCCACATAAAATTGCAACAGCAAATACACTCATCGATAAAGAGTTATTATATACATTTAGTACAAGTACTTCTGAATTTACCTTTTATACAAAAGCAAATGAGATGAAACATATCATTTTAAATAAAGCTGTTTATAAAAATATTGATGGAAGTGTTGGTGGAATTGTTTGTATTATGGATGATATAACTGAAAGAATCCAACAAAAACAGTTTTTAATCCAACAAAGTAAATTAGCTGAAATGGGTGATATGATTGCTGCAATTGCTCACCAATGGAATGAACCACTTGTTGAACTCTCTGCACTTGTTCAAGATATTCAAACTTCTTATTTATTAAAAGAGTTAAAAGACGATGAGGTAAAAGAGTTTGTTAATGACTCAATGGTTCAAATAAAATATATGTCAAAAACTCTTAGTGATTTTAGAAACTTCTTAAAACCCTCAACAAAAAAGAATCTTTTTTCTATTTCAAAAGCTTTAAATGAGATAAATGAAATCATAGGTAAACAAGTATTTTATTCAAATATCAAAATGAATTTTAATTACGAAAATGAAAATGAAGAGTTACTTATTTATGGATATGAAAATGAGTTTAAACAAGTTTTATTAAATATAATAAACAATGCAAAAAATAAAATTGTAGAAAAAAACTTACCTATAAATCAAAAGGGAACTATTGATATTAATATTAGACGTTCTTCTAACTCTAATACAATAGAAATAGTTGACGATGCGGGTGCGATTGATGAAAAAATTATAAATTCAATTTTTGAACCTTATTTTACAACAAAAGAAGATGGTACAGGTCTTGGTCTTTATATGGCAAAAGTTATAATTGAAGAGAAAATGAGAGGAACTATTAGTGTAAGAAATGATGGAAATCATGTTATTTTTACAATAAAACTTCCACATAAAAAGGTTTAAAATGAAGATTTTACTTTTAGAAGATAATAAAAAACTAAATGAAACAATAACAAAAAGATTAAAACTAAAAAATTATACAGTAGTCTCTTTTACAGATGGAGCTGAAGCTTATGAAAATATAACAGAGGGGTTTTCTTGTTTTATTTTAGATATAAATGTTCCAAATGTTGATGGAATACATCTATTAAAAAAAATAAGAGAATATTACAAAGTTGTTCCAGTAATCATAATAAGTGCCAGTGTTGAGTTGGATATTATAAAACAATCATACGATTTTGGTTGTAATGACTATTTAAAAAAACCATTTTTTATAGATGAATTGGAAATAAAAATAGAAAAACTTTGCAATATACAAGATGACAAAATCTATTTTGATGAAAACTCATATTTTGATTTTAAATCAGCAACAATAATTATTGACAACCAAGAGACTAGATTAACAAAAAAAGAGAAACTTCTAATAAACCTTTTCCTTAGTAAAAAAAATCAAGTAATCACATATGAAACAATAGAAAGTTATGTTTGGGAAGGAAGTTTTGTCTCGTTAGAATCTATTAGAAGCCTAATAAGAAGGGTAAGAAAGATATTAATTAAAGATTATATTCAAACAGTTGTGGATACTGGTTATATTTTTAAAAATATTTAATCCCTTTATTTATTCATTCGTATAAAATCATATAAATATCATATCAATCTATTAATATCATCTTATATTTTATTATGGAGGTTTTATATGCAAACTTGGCAACAAGTATATGCTCCAATTGGAGATAGCTTAGGACTGTCAGCACTTGTGGCTTTGATTCCTATTGTTTTTTTCTTTTTGGCACTTGCAGTATTTAGAATGAAAGGGCATTACGCAGCTATCATTACATTAGCTTTATCTATGATTGTAGCTATTTTTGGATTTGATATGCCAGTTAACATGGTATTCGCATCAGCTGAATACGGATTCTTATTTGGTTTATGGCCGATTGCTTGGATTATCGTAGCATCAGTATTCTTATACAAATTGACTGTTAAAAGTGGACAATTTGATATTATTAGAAATTCAATTATTTCAATAACTGAAGATCAAAGAATTCAAGTTATTTTAATTGGTTTTGCATTTGGTGCTTTTTTAGAAGGTGCTGCTGGATTTGGTGCGCCTGTTGCTATTACAGCTGCTATTTTAGTTGGTCTTGGATTTAATCCATTATATGCTGCTGGATTGTGTCTTATCGCAAACACTGCTCCTGTTGCATTTGGTGCTTTAGGGGTTCCAATTATTGTTGCGGGACAAGTTACTTCAATTGATGCATTTACTATTGGAGCAATGGCTGGTAGACAATTACCACTATTATCTTTGATTATTCCTTTATGGCTTGTAGCTATGATGGACGGATGGAAAGGTATTAAAGAAGTATGGCCAGTTGCATTAGTTGCTGGTGGAAGTTTTGCTATTGCTCAATATTTAACATCAAATTTCATCGGACCTGAATTACCAGATGTTACTTCTGCTATTGTTTCTATTGTTGCAACTACACTTTTCTTAAAATCATGGAAACCAAAAAATGTTATGAAAGTTGTAGAACTAGAAAATGTTGTTCAAACATCACACACAACTGCTCAAGTATTCAAAGCATGGTCACCATTTATTATTCTTTCAGTAATGGTAACAATTTGGACAACTAAATGGTTTAAAGCGTTTTTTGCAAAAGGTCAGATTTTTGCTGATACTATTTTCAAATTTGAATTCACAGAAATTCACAATATGATTTTTAAAATGCCTCCGATTGTAAGTGCACCTAAATCATTTGATGTTGTATATACATTTAATCCACTTTCTGCAACTGGTACTGCTATTTTCTTAACAGCAATTATCACTTTATTTATTTTTAGATTAAATGTAACAACAGCTACAAAAACAATGGGTGAAACACTTTTTGAACTTAAATGGGCAATTTTATCTATTGGTATGGTTCTTGCTTTTGCATTTGTTATGAACTATTCAGGTATGTCTTCAACTATGGCACTTGTTCTTGCAAATACTGGATTTATGTTCCCTTTCTTCTCTCCATTCCTTGGGTGGTTAGGAGTATTCTTAACAGGTTCAGATACTTCGTCGAATGCACTTTTCTGCGGATTACAACAACAAACTGCTCAACAATTAGGGCTTAATGAAACATTAATGGTAGCTGCAAATACTACTGGGGGTGTATGTGGTAAAATGATTTCTCCACAATCTATCGCAATTGCTTGTGCATCTACAGGTATTGTTGGAAAAGAGTCTGACTTATTTAGATTTACAGTTAAACACAGTTTAATTCTTGTAACTTTCATAGGTCTTATCACAATGGCTCAAGCTTATGTTTTAACATGGATGATTCCATAAATATAAAATTTATTTAGACACAATAAAAGTGTCTAAATAATACAAAAATTCTACACCTACAAATCATATTATTAAGTTTAATTAAAATATCATATTATTATCATTTAGTGAAGTTAAAATTTATCTATACTGAATCTTAGAGGAACTAAATATGTTAGATAGTAAATATCAAAAATTTTATGATGAAATTGTAAAAAAGATTAAAAAAGAGAAAATCTTTACAGATAAACTTCACACTTTAGCCTATGGAACTGATGCATCGTTTTATAGATTAATCCCAAAAATAGTAATCAAAACAGATAATGCAAAAGAGGTTCAAGATATTATAGAGCTTTCAAACTCTATGAATTT
>JAQUIV010000136.1 GCA_028681275.1 Aliarcobacter sp. | reverse complement strand
GGGTCAAAACTTCCACCAAATATTGCAATTCGCACCTATTTAAAACCTTTGTAATATACTTAAATATTATTATAGCAATTTTTCGATAAAATATCTACAATTAGATTTATTTAAAGGGAACAAATGGCTATTAAAGTTGCAATAAATGGTTTAGGGAGAATTGGTAGATGTGTTGCAAGAATTATTGCAAGCAGAAATGATGTTGAATTGGTAGCTGTAAATGCTAGTGGTAGTGAAGAGATGATTCAATATAATTTAAAATATGATACAGTTCACGGACCTAAGTTTGATGTAAAAGTTGAAAATGGATACATCTATATTGGAAAAGATAAAGCTAAATTATTAAGCGAAAGAGATCCAGCTAAATTAGATTTCGCTTCTTATGGTGCAGATGTTGTATTAGAGTGTACAGGTGCATTTTTAACACAAGAATCTTGTCAAGCATTTATAGATAACGGTGTTAAAAAAGTAGTTATTTCAGCACCCGCTAAAGATGATACTCCAACTTTTGTAATTGGTGCAAATGAGAATACATACGCAGGTCAGCCAATTATTTCAAATGCTTCATGTACTACAAATGGATTAGCTCCAGTTGCAAGAGTTCTTGATGAAGCTTTTGGAATTGAAAAAGGTTTAATGACTACAATTCACTCTTATACAAGTTCTCAACCAATCTTAGATGCAAAAGATAAAAAAGATCCAAGAAAAGGAAGAGCAGGGGCAACAAACTTAACTCCATCAAGTACAGGTGCTGCAAAAGCAATTGGATTAGTAATGCCACATTTAAAAGGTAAATTAAACGGTCAAGCAATTAGAGTTCCAACTCCAAATGTTTCTTTAGTAGATTTAACAGTAACTCTTAAAAAAGATGTAACTAAAGAAGAAGTGATTGCTGCGTTTAAAGCTTCAGCTCTTGGTAATTTAAATGGAATCTTAGGAATTGATGAAGAGTATAGAGTAAGTTCTGATTTTAACGGTGAAACATTATCAACAGTTGTTCCTTTAGATACAATCCAAGTAATTGAAGGAAACATGGTAAAAGTTTTATCTTGGTATGACAATGAATGGGGATATTCTACAAGACTTGTAGAAATGGGTATCCACGTTGCATCTAAATAATTTTAATTAAGGAAATAATTTGAAACTACAAGAGATTAAAAACATTGATATAGCTGGTAAAAAAGTTTTTATTAGATGTGATTTTAATGTTCCAATGGATGAATACAACAATATTACTGATGATAGAAGAATCAGAAGTGCATTAAGTACTATTAGATATTGTATTGATAATGACTGTTCTGTTATTTTAGCTTCTCATTTTGGAAGACCAAAAGGTGGATTTGAAGAAGAGTTTTCACTAGCTCCAATTGCAAAAAGATTACATACTCTTTTAAAACAAGAGATTAAAATGGCACCAAATGTTGTTTGTGATGAAACAATGAAAATGGCAAAAGAACTTCAAGCAGGTGAAATTTTATTATTAGAAAATATGAGATTTGAACTTGGTGAAACAAAAAATGATGAAAATTTAAGTGCAAAATTAGCTTCAATGGCAGAAGTGTATATTAATGATGCTTTTGGTGTTTCACATAGAGCTCACTCATCTGTTGAAGGAATTGCAAAATATTTTGATATGGAGCACAAAGCAGCTGGATTTTTAATGGCAAAAGAGATTAAATTTTTCCATCATATCGTTCATAATCCAAAAAGACCATTTGTATCAATTGTTGGAGGTTCAAAAGTTTCTGGTAAACTTGAAGCCTTACATAATCTAGTTCCTAAAGTTGATAAAATTATTATTGGTGGAGGAATGGCATTTACATTTCTAAAAGCATTAGGACATGAAATTGGTAAATCTTTAGTTGAAGAGGATTTAATTCCTGAAGCATTAAAAATTATGGATGAAGCTAAAAAATTAGGCGTAAAACTTTATTTACCAGTTGATGTTGTTGCTGCTGAAACATTTAGTGCAGAAGCAATTGCAAAAATTGTAACAATCCAAGAAATTCCAAAAGATTGGATGGGACTTGATATTGGACCTGCGTCTGCTTTATTATTTTCTGAAGCTTTAGAAGATGCAAATACTATTTTATGGAATGGACCAATGGGTGTTTATGAAATGGATAAATTTGCAAAAGGAAGTACAAAAATTTCTCATGCAGTTGCATCTTCATTCGCTACAACTGTTGTTGGTGGTGGAGATACAGCTGACCTTGTAAGAGTTACAGGAGATGAAGATGAAATGACATTTATTAGTACAGGTGGTGGAGCATCACTTGAATTAATTGAAGGAAAAATTCTTCCAGGTGTTAAAGCTTTAGTACTAGAGGAAGATAATTAATGGCAATAATTGCAAGTAATTTCAAAACAAATCATACTAGAAAATCAACGGCATTATTTATAAATGAAGTGAATGATTATCTAAAATCAAATGAAATCAAAAATGAAGTTTATGTTTTCCCAACATCAACTTCATTGGATTTATTTGATACGGTTTCAACTTTTTCTATTGGAGCACAAAATGCTTATGCAACAGCAAGTGGCTCATTTACAGGAGAAATTGGAACAGTTCAACTTGATGAATTTGAAATTAAAACAATTTTAATTGGTCATAGTGAAAGAAGACATATCTTAGGTGAAACTCAAGATGAGATTGCTAAAAAATATAGTTTTTACAAAAGTTTAGGATATACAATTATCTATTGTGTTGGTGAGCCATTAGTTGTTAAAAATTTTGGATTAAAAAAGACATTAGAGTATATTTACGAACAGTTGGTAGGGATTGATATAAATTATGAAAATTTAATTCTTGCTTATGAGCCCGTTTGGGCAATAGGTACAGGTGTAACGGCAACAAATGAAGATATTAAAAATGTTCATGATGGAATAAAAGAAAAAATCTCAAAACCACTTTTATATGGTGGAAGTGTAAAAGTAGAAAATGTAAGAGAAATTTGCCAAATACCAAATGTAGATGGTGTATTAATTGGAACAGCTTCTTGGAAAAAAGAAGATTTTATACAAATATTAGAAAATACAAAGGATTTATAAGATGTTTATGAAAGGTAAAAAAGGTGTAATTTTAGGAGTTGCAAATAATAAGTCAATAGCTTATGGAATTGCAAAAGCATGTGCTGCTCAAGGGGCGCAAATTGCATTTACTTATTTAAATGATTCTTTGAAAAAAAGAGTTGAACCAATTGCTGCTGAGTTTGGAAGCGAAGCTTTAGTTTATCCTTGTGATGTATCAAATCCTGAAGAAATCAAAGCTTTAAAAGTATCATTAGAAAAAGATTTAGGTCAAATTGATTTTATTGTTCACTCTATTGCATTTGCACCAAAAGAGGGATTATCTGGAAGATTTTATGATATTTCAAAAGCAGCTTTTGATGTTGCTATGGATGTTTCTGTTTATTCTTTAATTGAAGTTGTAAGAGAGTTAAAACCTCTATTATCTGATAACTCTTCAATTTTAACATTATCTTATTATGGTGGAGTAAAATATATTCCAAACTACAATTTAATGGGTGTTGCAAAAGCAGCTCTTGAAATGACTACTAAATATTTAGCTGAAGATTTAGGAAGAGATGGAATTAGAGTAAATGCAATTAGTGCAGGTCCAATTAAAACTTTAGCAGCAGCTGGAATTAGTGATTTTAGATTTATGCTAAAATGGAACGAAGCTCACTCACCATTAAAGAAAAATGTAACAATTGATGAAGTTGGAAATTCTGGTATGTATTTACTTTCTGATTTATCTAGTGCAGTAAC
>JAQUIV010000031.1 GCA_028681275.1 Aliarcobacter sp. | reverse complement strand
GCTATTAATTGAAAATAATTTTCTTTACAGCTTCTTGAGCAAAAAGCCTTACTCATAGCAATCTTTTTTTTGCAGAAAGGGCAATGCGACATTATTTATTACCTTTGATTATTAGTTTGTAGAACTTAGCATTAGTAACATCTTGAAGAAATTTTGGTTCTATATCATGTAAAGCAACAATATCAACAACTTTACCTTCCATTATCCAACCTCGTCCACTATCTTCTATTATCTGATTCTCAAACAATTGGATTAATTCTTCCCTAGTAACAAGTAGTTCTTCCATATTATAACTTTTTTATTAAGATTTTGCAAATGAACACTCTTAATTTTACTTAAGAATGTCTATTGTATAGCCTTTATTAGAGTGGTTTTTGATAATCTCATAATAAGTTTTTTGTCTTATTTTATTAACTATATTTCTCATAGTATAAATAGACATATCTTTACCTTTCCAAACGACGTCTCTTATTATATCATAATCTGTTATTTCATTTCTCTTTGCGATTAATAATTTCAAAAAAGATTTTTCTAATCTTGTAAAATCAATTAAAACTCCACCAGATTTAAAGAATTGATCCCTATACTCATCAAAATAGATTCCGTTTTCGAACTCTATTTTATCACCTCTTTTGGTTTGATTTAAACACATAATTACAGCTAGCTTTAAATCTTTTGCTCTTAAAGGTTTTGATAAGAATGTATAAGCACCTGAATTTATTGCTGTAACAATATTTTCATTATTATCAGATTCTGAAATAACTATTTTTGGTAAACTTGGAGCTAAAGCTGATAATTCAGAACATAATTCTGTAAAAGAAACTCCAACTATATCTGTATCTATAATAGCCATATCATAACTATTTGAACAAGCAAGAGATAAAGCATCTTTCATAGTAGAAGCAATTTTTAACTCTTTAAAATAATCATCAAACTCATTCCCGATTGCTTCATTAATTTTTTCATCGCTACTTATGAAAAGTAACTTTGCATTATATAATTTTCTAATATTTTTTACTGTTTTTAACATAATAATTCTCTTTATTAATTTAGTTTAAAATGTAATAATAACTAAAATTTAATAATTTGTCAAAATATTATTACTAAAATAACTTATATTCGGACAAATTTAAGCTTATTTCAATTCTTGCCATGAATTACCTGTTGATACAGATACTTTTAAAGGGATATTTAATGTGTACACATTTTCCATTATTTCCTTTAAATCACTTGTTATCTCATCTACTAAATCTTCCTTTATTTCGAAAATTAGTTCATCATGTATCTGCAATAACATTCTCATATTATTATTATTTTTATATTTTTGATATATTTTAACCATAGATAATTTTATTAAATCAGCAGCTGTTCCTTGAAACAAAGTATTAACTGCTTCTCTTAGATATGCAGCCTTTAACATTGCATTAGCTGAATCAAAATCAAATAACCTCTTTCTATTTAATAATGTTTTAATGTAGCCATTAGTATAGGCAAAATCTTCGATTGATTTAAGATAATCTTTTACACTTTTAAATGCTTCAAAATATGAATCAATATAAGTTTTAGCTTCTTTTGATGGGATTCCTAAAGTATCACCTAATTTTTTACTTCCCATTCCATATAATAATCCAAAATTTATTGATTTTGCAATATTTCTTTTTTCTTTGGCTAACTCTTCACCAAAAATTTTAACAGCTGTTTGGTAGTGAATATCTAAATCATTTTTAAATGCATCAACTAAAGCTTCATCTTTACTAAAATGAGCCAATAATCTTAACTCTATTTGAGAATAATCGATTCCTACAAGTTTATAACCCTCTTTTGGAATAAATGCTTCTCTAATTTTTGCACCAGCTCCTGTTCGAACGGGAATATTTTGTAGATTTGGATTTTTTGAACTTAATCTTCCAGTTGCTGTTCCTGTATGTAAAAATGAAGTATGAATTCTATTATCGGGATTTTTTAAACCAAGTTCTAAAAGTGGCTCAATATAAGTTGATTGTAGTTTGTAAGCTTCTCTATATTTTAAAAGCCATGAGATAACTTCATGTTCATCTATTAAACCACTCAAAACTGCTTCATCAGTACTGTAACCTGTTTTTGTTTTTTTAGCAGTTGCAAGTCCTAAAGTTTCAAATAAAACTACACCTAATTGTTTCGGAGAGTTAATGTTAAACTCAACTCCAGAAACTTCATAAATTTTTGAAGTTAACTCTTGAATATATTTATTATTTGTCTCTTTTAGCTCTTTTAATAAATTTACATCAACTTTTATTCCATTATTTTCCATATCTGCTAATACATAAATAAAATCAAATTCCAAATCAAAAGCAAGTTTTAGTAACTCTTCGCACTCTTTTTCTTTGAAAACTTCTAATTGTTTATTAAAAAGTTTTAAAGTCATTAAAGCATCTTCAGCTGCATATTCACAAGCTTTGTAAACATCTACATTTGAAAAATTTTCACCTTTTTTTACAACATCTTTAAAAGAAATCATTTTATGGTCAAAATATTTATCAATTTGATAATCAAGCCCTACTTTTTCATTTGTATCTAAAAGCCAAGATAAAATCATAGTATCAGCATAAAGTTTTAATTCTATATCAAAATTATGTCTGATAATTTCATAATCATATTTAAAATTTTGTAATACTAATTTATGTCTATTTAGTTGAACAATTGCCTGAGCTGCTGCATCTTTAGAGATTTGGTCAGGAACTCCTAAATATGAATGAGAAAGAGGAACATAATAAGCTTTGTTTTCTTCATAAGCAAAAGAGAATCCTACAATTTGAGCTTTTTGAGCATCAATATCTGTTGTTTCTGTATCAAATGAAACTATTGCATCCCTTGGAATTGTATTTATTGCTAGGGATAATTTATTTTCATCATTTAATAAAACAAATTCCATTTCATCACTTTTTTCTTTTTCTACTGGAATTTCAGTTTTAAAAGACATTCCATTTTTATTTACTCTATCAAGAATTTTTGACATATCATATTTATGTAAAATATCACTAATTTTTAAAATTGGATTTTCAATTGGAAGTGAAAATTCATCTAAGTTATCAATCACATGACAATCTCTTGATAAAGTTACAAGTTGTTTTGAAATAAATGCCATTTCCCTACTCTCTTCTAAAAGAGTTTTCCATCTTTTTTTCTCGATATTTTCAAGATTTGCATAAATATTTTCTAAAGTTCCAAATTGTTGAATTAAAGCTTCTGCTGTTTTAGCCCCTATTCCTTTAACTCCTGGAATATTATCAGCACTATCACCTAAAAGTGATTGATAATCTGTAAATTGAGAGGGATGAACTCCATATTTTTCTATACATTTTGCTTCATTTATAACAACTCTTTTTGTTGGGTCAAACAAATAAATAGTATCGTCATCTATTAATTGATATAAATCTTTATCGTGAGATACAATTCTCACTTCTAAACCTTTTAGTTTTGCATCATGGGCAATTGATGCCACAATATCATCGGCTTCAAAACCAGTTCTAATTGCTGTTTTAAATCCCATTAATTCAATCCATGAAATTGCAATTGGAAGTTGTTTTAATAAATCTTCTGGAACATCTGGTCTGTGAGCTTTATATCCATCATAAAGGTCATTTCTAAAAGTATTACCTTTTGCATCAAGTGCAAAAACTATATAATCTGTTTGAAAATCTTTTCCAATATTTGCTATAAAATTTATAAAACCTGTTAATAAACCTGTTGGAAAACCATCTTTTGATTTTAATGGTGGAAGTGCGAAATAACTTCTAAATAAAAATCCGAATGTATCGATTACTGTAATTGTTTTTTTCATAAAATTTCTCTTTTGTTTACTTGTTTAAAGATTTTATATTATAATAATGTCACTAAAAATAAGGTTTTACATAAAAAAGGGACATAAATGATAATAATACCAGCAAGGTTAAATTCAAGTAGATTTGCAAATAAAATAATGGTTGATATTTTAGGATTACCAATGGTAATTAGAACAGCCAAACAAGTAAGCAGTTTAGATAAAGTTGTAATTGCAACCGATAGTCAAGAAGTTATGGATTTAGCTGCACAATATGGTTTTGATGCGGTTATGACTTCAAGTTCACATAATAGTGGAACAGACAGAATAAATGAAGCTGTAAATATTTTAAATTTAAGTGAAGATGAAATTATTGTAAATGTTCAAGGTGATGAACCTTTTATTGAAGTTGAAGTTGTAGAAGCTGTAATAAATAGGGTAAAACAAATAAAAGAAAACAATGAAAATATTATGATAACTTCTTGTTATAAAGAGATAAGTTCAAGTTTAGCTGATGATCCAAATCATGTAAAAGTAGTTCTTGATGAACATTCAAATGCTATTTATTTCTCAAGAGCAAAAGTTCCATATCATAGAGACCACCATGAAAATGCAACGTATAGTGGACATTTAGGAATTTATGGATTTACAAAAAAATCACTAAATGAGTTTTGTAAATTACCATCATCTAAACTTGAAAACATTGAAAAACTAGAACAATTAAGAGCTATTGATAATGGACATAAAATTGCAATGGTAAAAGTAAATTCCAAATCTTTTGGTATTGATACACAAGAAGATTTAAATAATGCAATAAAAATCTTTGGAAAATAGTTTTAAAGGTGTTAAATTTAAAAAATAAATATATCTTTATAAGTTTATTTTGCGCAATATCTATTTCTAATTCATTTGGAGCTGTAAATGATATTATCCCTGGTGATTATCAAGCTCCATTGGCAAATTCAACAATTATGAGTTTGAATTATTTAACAAAAGAGTTAAATACAAACTCTTTACCTAATAATCAATACATAAAACAAAACTCTTATGCTTTACGATACACATATGGATTTGATATTGATGGTAAAATTTTAGCTTTAGGTGTTGCAATTCCATATAGTGATTTAAAAACACATGGTGATACACTTTCTTCTTTGATTGGAGAAAAATCAACTGGTTTTAATGATATGATTTTTTCTTCAACATATTGGTTTATTAATGATAGAAAAAATAAAAACTTTTTGGCTTTAACTATGACCTATACAACTCCAAGTGGAAAATACAATGAATCTCAAGTTTTAAACACAGGAGATAATAAATACAAAACTACTTTTAATTTAGGATATATCACAAAAATATCTGAGAACTTTTTAATAGAAATATCTCCTGAAATTGCTTTTTACGGAGATAATGAAACTTCAAATAGTACAACTGAACAAAAAACAAGTTATGCAATAAATTCAAATTTAAGATATAAACCAAATAATAAATATGAAATATTTGCAGGTTTCCAAGAAAATTATCAAAGTGAAACAATAAAAAATGGTATAGAACAAAACAATGATTGTTTTTATCAAAAATATAGTTTTGGTGGAGCATATTACACAGATAAGTTTGATCAAATTATACTTAAATTTGCAAAAGAAGTTAATAAAAAATATGGCTTTGAAACGGATAAAGAAATATTATTAAGATATAGATGGTCATTTTAAGCTATTAAAAATAATTTTTCTATTCCTTTATTATCAATATTTATCTAATAAAGTAATTTTAAAGTAATTTTATGGAAAACTTAAGATAACAAAATATAAATTAAGGTAATTGATGCGTTATGATGTATTAATAGTAACAGATGAACAAGAGCAATTCAAAAATTTTAAAAAATATGCTTCAAAAATAATGAAGAATATAAACATCACTCTTTCTTTTGAGTGTGATGATATTTATGATGCTATTGAATATGCTGATTTACTAATAATAGATATAAATGTACATAGTTATTTTAATCCACTAGAAGATTATTTAGAAAAAAAAGTCCATGCCATCTTTTTAGTTGATACAGATTTACACCTAGAAAAATACTCTATTATAAAAAAAGAAGATGTTTTATATAAACCTTTAGATTTAGATAAATTAATTCTAAAAATAAAACATTATACAAATTTGGTTGATACAAATATTGTTTTACAAAAAGAAGAAGAGTTCTCAAACTCTATAATAAATAATATAGATTATCCAATTTTTTCTATGGATAGTGAAAAAGTAATTTTTTCAAATGACCATTTTTTTAAACTTTTAAATTGTACTTCTTTAGAAGAAATCAATACTAAATATAAAAATATTACTGATATTTTCGAAGATGAAGAGGGTTGTGTTACGGATTTTGACCACAAAATATTTGAAAAATGTGAAAACAAAAATATAAAAGTTTGCATCAATAGTAATCATATTAAAAAATATTTTTCTTTACAAAAAATCCTTTTATCACATAATAATACTTCTATAATTATTCTACATGATATAAGCCATGAAATTGAACATAAACATGAATTATATAAACTTTTATATACAGATAATTTAACAGCTCTACCTAATAGAGCCAAATTAATTGAGGATTTACACTCAAATAATCTGAATTTAGAAGCAGTTTGTCTTTTAAATATTAACTCTTTTAAAGAAGTAAATGATTTTTTTGGGCATAAAGTTGGAGATGTTATTTTAATCGATGTTGCCAAATTTATAGAAGAAAAAGTAAAAAAAGAGGGAAATCATGTAAAACTTTATAAGTTCCCATCTGATACTTATTGTATTACAAATACAAAAGATTGCCAAGATAGTTTTATTGAACTTATAAAAAATATTGTTGAATCTGTTTATAAAAGAGTATTTGTTTATGAATTGTATGAAATTGATATTAGAATAACAGCTGGTATCTCTTTTTCAAATAAAAACAACAAATTAATTACAGCAGATATTGCTTTACAATCAGCAAAAAAAGACCACAAAGATTATCTTGTTTTTTATGATGAACTTGATAAATTCAGAGAATATGAAAATAATATGCTTTGGACTAAAAAATTAAAATCTGCATTTATTAATGATAATATCGAAGTATATTTCCAACCACTTGTAAATAATAGAACTTTAAAAGTAGATAAATACGAGTGTTTAGTAAGATTAATTGATGAAGAAGGAAAAGTTGTTGCACCATATTTTTTTCTTGATATTTCAAAAAAATCTAATCAATATACAAAACTTACAAAAATTGTTTTAGAAAAATCATTCCAAAAATTTGAACATTTACCTTTTGAGTTTTCAGTAAATATTTCATATGAAGATATTGAAAACCCTGATTTCTTAGACTTTATAAAAGAGTTACTCAAAAAATATAATGTTACAAATAGAGTTGTATTTGAAATACTTGAAGATGAAAGTATAAAAAATTACAACCTTTTAATTGCGTTTGTTGATGAAGTTAAAGCGTTAGGATGTAAAGTTGCAATCGATGATTTTGGAAGTGGATACTCAAACTTTGAACATCTTTTAAAAATGAATATTGATTATCTAAAAATTGATGCTTCTTTAATAAAAAATATTGCAACTAATGAAAATTCATATAAAATAACAAAAACAATAATAGAATTTGCAAAAAATCTAAATCTTAAAACGATTGCAGAATTTGTTGAAAATGAAGAGATATTTAATATTGTTAGAAAATTAGGAGCAGATTATTCTCAAGGATATTTCTTCTCAGCACCAATCTCAGCACCAGATATTGTAGAATATAATGAAAGCATGGATAAAAAATGATGAATAAAGAGATTTTAAAAACCATTTCAGTTTTATATGTTGAAGATGAAAATGATGTGAGAGAATTCACTTCTAAATTATTAGGTTCTTTACTTAAAAACGTTTATGTTGCACAAGATGGACTTGAGGGTTTAAAAATATTCGAAGAACATAAAGATGATATTGATTTAATCGTTTCAGATATAAATATGCCTAAAATGGATGGTTTATCTATGTGTGAAGCTATCAAAAAAATTAATCCAGAAATTCCTCTTGTTATTACAAGTGCCCATAATGATACAAACTTTCTTAAAAGATCTATTGAAATAGGTGTTACAACTTATGCTATGAAACCTATTGATTTATATCAGTTAATTGAAAGTATTATAAAAGCGATGGAACCTATTATTTTAAAAAGAAAATTAATAGAACTAAATCTTTCACTTGAGAGTAAAATTGAGCAAGAAATTAGCAAAATCAAATCTATTTTAGATGCTCAAGATAATATTATAATTGTTACAAATAAAGAAAAAATTACAAATGTAAATAAAAAATTTCTTGATTTTTTTGGAGTAGATAATTTTGATGAATTTATAGCTACTAAAAAAAATATTTTTGATTTCTTTGAAGAAGAGTTTGGATTTATAACAAAAGAACAAATCAATAAACAAGAATCATGGATTAAATATATAAAAGAGTTGCATGAGATTGACCGAATTGTTAAAATAAAAGGTATATCAGAAGAAGAAAAAATTTTTGCTATAAATGTTGATTATTATGACAACAAAGATGACTATTATGTTTTTTCATTAACAGATATAACAAAATTAAAAGAGAAATCAAATCTTTTAGAATATCAAGCAAGTCACGATAAATTAACTGGTTTATTTAATAGAAATAGATTTGATGAAATTTATTCAAAAGAGATAAAAAGAGCAAGAAGATATAACAATGATTTATCAATTATCATTTTTGATGTGGATGATTTTAAAATGGTAAATGATAATTATGGGCATCAAACTGGTGATGAAGTTCTAAAAGAGATGGCACAAATTGTATTAACTCATGTTAGAGAACAAGATATAAGTGTAAGATGGGGTGGAGAAGAGTTTTTGATACTTTTACCTCAAACAAATTTAGCTGGAGCAGTTGCCGTTGCTAATAAAATAAAAACAGCTATAAATGAACATATTTTTACAAATAACTCTTTAACGATAACTGGAAGTTTTGGAGTTGCTCAA
This sequence comes from Aliarcobacter sp., assembly GCA_028681275.1. Lineage (GTDB taxonomy): Bacteria > Campylobacterota > Campylobacteria > Campylobacterales > Arcobacteraceae > Aliarcobacter. The sequence continues at coordinate 7,100 of JAQUIV010000031.1, read as the reverse complement.
CTTTTAGATGAAGATAATGAGAATGATTTTATTTCAAGAACAGATAAACTTCTATATGAAGCTAAAAAAACAGGGAAAAATAAAGTAATCTCTTAAAAGATATTACTTTATTTAAAAACTAAAAGTTAAAATCTTCACCTAAATAGTGTTCTCGCACTTTTACATCGTTTCTAATCTCTTCACTTGTTCCACTTGATAATAAAGTTCCTTCTTTCATAACATATGCTCTATCACAAATTTGCAAAGTTTCTCTAACATTATGGTCTGTTATTAAAACTCCAATATTTATTTTAGTTAATTGATGAATTATCTCTTGAATATCTTTAACTGCAATTGGGTCAACCCCTGCAAATGGTTCATCAAGAAGTAAAAATTTTGGTTGAGATATTAAAGCTCTTGCTATCTCAGTTCTTCTTCTTTCACCACCTGAAAGAGAAACACCCAATCTTTGACGAATAGGTTCAATATTAAAAAGCTCAAGTAACTCTTCTACTCTTTTGTGTTGTTCTTCTTTATCATCTGTAACAATTTGAGCAGCTAACATTAAATTATCTTCAACTGATAAATCTTTAAAAATAGAAGATTCTTGTGGTAAATAACCGATTCCTTTTAAAGCTCTTTTATGAAGTGGAAGTGATGTAATATCTTTATCATCGAAATAAACCGTTCCACTTGTTGGTTTTACTAATCCACACACTGTATAAAAAGTTGTTGTTTTTCCTGCTCCATTTGGTCCAAGTAAACCTACGATTTCCCCTGAATTTACTTCAAGGGAAATACCGTGAAGAATTTGTGTTTTTTTGATAGTTTTTGTTATATCTTTTATATGTAATTTATGCATTTATTTTATATAGCCTTTTATTATCTTTTTTTTCAATCTCTATTAAAATTACTTTGTATCCATAATCATTTAAAATCTCTTCAAGTTTTTCATCGCCCCACTCTACAAAATGAACGCCTTGTTTTTCAAACTCTTCAAGCATTCCTAGACTAATAAATTCACCTAATGTTTTATTATAAACATCATAATGAAAAATATTGTCTGAATAAATTGCTTGTAAAGAAAAAGTTGGTGATGTTACTAAATCAGCTAAACCCAAAGCTAATACATAGTTTTTTACAAGTGTAGTTTTACCACTTGCTAAATCACCTCTTAAAATTACAATACAATCTTCATTGATAACCTCTTTTAGATATTTTGTTAAAACATCTAATTGATTTAATTCTAATTCAAACTCTTTTTGCAAACTAAACCTTAACTTAACTGCTGAGATACTTTAATAATTTGTTCTAGCTTCTCTTGTGCAGCGCCACTTACAATAGCCCATCTTGCCATCTCAATTCCATCTTTAAAATCTCTTGCTTTTTCATCAACAATAAGTGCAGCTGCTGCATTTAATAAAACAATATCAAGTTTAGCCCCAACTATTTTTTTAGATAAAATATCCCTTGTAAGTTTTGCATTAAACTCTGGACCCTCACCAATAATGTCATCCTTAGAAGCCATAGGAATACCATAATCCTCAGGATTTATTTCCATATCAGTAATTTTTCCATTTATTAAAAGTGTTGCATAAGTAATATCAGAAACTGAAATTTCATCCATTCCATCGTTTGATGATAAAATCATTGCTCTTTTGCTATCAAGTAAATCAAGAGCCGTTGCAATTCTATTTATATAACTTTTATCAAATACTCCGATTACTTGTTTTGTAACACCAGCTGGATTACATAAAGGTCCTAAAATATTCATAATTGTTCTGTGTGGAATTGTTTTTCTAACTGGAGTAATATATTTCATAGCAGGATGATGATTAGCTGCAAACATAAATCCAAATCCAGTTTCTTCTAACATTTTTGCAGTTGCTTCTAAACTTAAATTTAAATTTATTCCCAAAGCTTCAAGCATATCAGCACTTCCAGATTTACTTGTAACACTTCTATTTCCATGTTTTGCAACATAACAACCACAAGCTGCAAGTAAAATTGAAACTGTACTTGAAATATTAAAACTATAACTTTTATCTCCACCTGTTCCTACAACATCGATAGCTTTTGCTTTTAAATCTTCATGGATAGGAAGTGGAATAAGATGATCTCTCATAGCACTAGCAGCTCCAGCAATTTCAGCTGCTGTTTCACCTCTTTCATAAAGTTCAAGTAAATATTCTCTAACTTCTTCTTGTGATAATCTATTTTCAAAAATATCGTCAAATTTTAATTTAGCTGCATTAAACATTTAGTCTATCCTTTGTACATATTCTTCAATTTTTGATTTTGGAGTTGATTTAGTAGTTGGTATTTGTAGTACCTTGAATTTTTCAATTTTTTCTAAATACCTAATCTCAATTATATCTCCAACTTTTACCTCTTTTGCTTTTTTCACAGCTTGGTCATTTATAAAAACAACTTTGTGTTCAAGCATATCTTCAGCTACTGCTCTTCGTTTAGTAATATTAACGGCATTTAAAAATTTATCTATTCTCATAGGGTTGATTATAGCTAAAATTAACTAAAATCGTCTATTGAGCAATTTTAACCTTATACTCACTTTGCTGATTTTTATTAAAAAAAGTCCAAGCTACAACTCTTGTTATTTTTTGCCCTTGTGACATATCGATAGTTTTTATTTCACTCACTTTTAAATCTTTTAAAGCCTTATAAATAATAGGTAAATTCTCTTTTTTTGAGACTAAAGTTGTAAACCAAAAAACATTGTTTTTAAACTCAAAACTCTCTTTTATCATATTTGTTATAAAAGTGATTTCTCCACCTTTGCACCAAAGTTCATTGTTTTTCCCACCAAAATTTAATGCACTTTTTGTTGTTTTTTGTTTTGTTAAATTTTGAACTTTTCTTTTATTTCCATCCATTGCATCTTTTAAAGATTTATGAAAAGGTGGATTACAAAGTGTAAAATCATAAAAATCATCTGCTTTTATGATTCCAGTAAAAATATTTTCAGGATTTGTTTGCAGTTTACACTCTATTTTATTTTTTAAAATTTCATTTGAATTTACGATATTTTCAACAGATTTTATAGATTCTAGTTCAATATCACTTCCCACAAAATCCCAATCATAAAGACTTGAGCCAATAATTGAATAAATACCATTTGCTCCAATCCCAACATCCAAACCTTTTATAGTTTTTCCTTTTGGAATAACACCATTATTAAAACTTGAAAGTAAATCAGCTATATGATGAATATAATCAGCTCGTCCTGGAATTGGTGGACATAAATATCCATTTGGAATGGTGTAATTTTTTATTCCATAAAAGTGAGCTAAAAGAGCTTTATTTAGTGAGATTACAGCTTGAGGATTTGCAAAATCTATTGATAAATCACCATATTTATTTGGTTTTACAAACTCTTGTAATTGAGGTTTTGTTTTTATAAGTGCTTCAAAATCATATCTGTTATTATGAAAATTTCGAGGGTGTAGAGTTTTCGTATCTTTTGTCATTTAATTATATTCTTTAGATTTAAATTAAATTGATTTCCAAATTCTGTGGTATCAATATTTATAGAAATTTTGTTTTTATCGCAAAACTCTTTTACCATAGCTAAACCTAAACCAAAACCATCTTTTGATGAATCTTCTTGAAAATATTTATCAAAAACTATAAAAAGATTTTTTGTATCGATTTGTTCACCTGTGTTAAAGATACTTAAAATAGAGTTTTTATAACTTATTTTTACTATTGGATTATCTTTTATATTGTATTTTATTGCATTTGAAATTAGATTATCAATAATTTTTTCAAAACCATTTATATCAGATAAAACAAGCACATTTGGAATGTCTACTTCAATTTTTGTATCTTTTTTTATATCTTCAAATTTATCACAAGATTTTAAAATTATTTCGTCCAAATAAAACTCTTGTTTATCTATTTTATCTATCTCTTTTTTAAGATTATATTCCATATTTTCGTATAGTTTTAAAAGATTGTTACTAGCTTGTGTAATTCTTTCTAATCGTTTTAGACTTTTTTCATCTGTGATTGTTTTTTGTAAAAGTTGAGTATTCATTTTAATAGTTGAAACTGGAATATTTAGCTCATGGATTGTCTCTTTTATACTTTGTTCTAGCTTTTCATCACTTTTAAATAAAGGCTTTAAAACCGACATAGAAAAACTCAAAAAAATACCTAAACCAACAATAACCAAAGGAATAATTACATATACAAAATTTTCTTGATTTAGACCAAATAAAGAGATAAAAAAGTAATTTAGATAAAGAATAATTAGCAAAGAAAAAGTAAAAATTATAGAAATAGAGATTAAAAAATCCCTTTTTTTAGAATTCAATTTTATATCCTACACCCTTGATATTTAAAATTGTATCCTTATCAAATAACTTTTTTATTTGATTTATATAAACGCGAATTGAACCCTCACTATAATCTTCATTTGTAGCCCAAAGTTTTGAAATAATCATCTCTTTAGTCACAATTTCACCTCTATTTTCAACGAATAACTCAAATAATTCAAGAACTTTTACTGGAAGATTTAAATCAATATCATTTTCATAAACTCTTTTATTTGATGGATTAAAACTAAGAGTTTCAGAGAGTTTTATAATATCAAACTGTTTTTTATTTCTTTTTAGTAAAGCTTTTATTCGTAAAAGTAACTCATCTAAATCAGCTGGTTTTTTCAAATAATCATCACAACCATTTAAAAAAGCAGTTTGTAAAGTATCTTTATCTTTGTATGAAGTTAAAAAAATTGATGGTGTATTATCCCCTGAAGTTCGTAATTGCTCTAAAAGTTCCAAACCATTTATTTTTGGAACATTTATATCAAAAATGTATAAATCATAATTTTTTTTAAAATTTAATTCTAAACACTCTTCCCCGTCAATTGCAATATCAACTTCAAATCCCTCATCAGTTAAAAAATCTTCAACCGTTGAGGCAAAAAGTTCATCATCTTCAAGTAATAAAATATTAAACATAACTATTTAAAATCTTTAAAGTTTTGTCTTAAAGCTTCATAAGCTACAATCGAAACTGAGTTTGCAATATTTAAACTTCTAGCTTCATTTGTCATAGGAATAGTGATGCAAGTTTTTGGGCTTTTATCTAAGATACTTTGAGGAAGTCCAGCATCTTCTCTTCCAAAATAAAAATAATCCCCTACTTCATAACTTGTTTCAAAATAAACTTGTTTTGTTTTTGTAGTTGCAAAAAAATGTCTATCATTAAATGGATTTTTTGCCCAAAAATCTTCTATATTTTCATATTCTCTAACATCTAATTCAAACCAATAATCAAGTCCTGCTCTTCGCACTTCTTTTTCAGTAATTTCACCAAAACCGTAAGGTTTGATTAGATGAAGTGTACAGTTAAGTGCAAATGCAAGTCTTCCGATAGTTCCCACATTTCCAGGGATTCTTGGTTCATGTAAAACTATATTAAACATTATAAAATTACCGTTTTATTTCCATGAACAAAAACTCTATCATGTAATAACATTTCAAAGGCATTTGAAAGTACGATTTTTTCTACATTTCTTCCTGCATTTCTCATATCTTCCCAAGAATAACTATGATCAACTCTTACAACATCTTGGAAAATAATTGGACCTTCATCCAAATCATTTGTAACATAATGTGCAGTTGCTCCAATAATCTTAACACCTCTTTCATGTGCTTGTTTATATGGATTTGCACCAATAAATGCTGGTAAAAATGAGTGGTGAATATTTAAAACTTTTTTAGGGAAAGCCTCTACGAATTTTGGAGTTAAAATTCTCATATATTTTGCAAGAACGATTAATTCAGGCTCATATTCATTGATTTTAGCAATCATTTTATCTTCATGTTCTTCTCTGCTTAATCCATCAGCACTAATACATGTAAAAGGAATATTAAACTTCTCAACTAAATCTTTTAAATGGTCATGGTTTGCAATAACAGCTTTGATATTTGCATTTAATTCACCTGCAATATATCTAATTAATAAATCACCTAAAACATGGAATTCTTTAGTTGCTAAAATAACAACATCTTTTTTCTCTTTTTTGTTTAGTTTGATTGAAGCACCGTCAGGTAAAACTTCCGTTAATTCTTTTAATAATATATTTTTAGAAACTTTTCCAGAAACTATACTTCTCATAAAAAACTTTTTCGTATCTGGATCAACATATTCAGCATTTTGCTCAATGTTTAAGTTATTTGCAAAAAGAACTTTTGAGATGTTATAAACAAGTCCTTTTGAATCTTCTGTGTCAATTAAAAGTATATACTCTTCCATTTTTATCCTATTTATTATTCAAGCTTAAATTTTTAAAGTCGTAAGTCTAACATTTTATTAATTAATAGATAATTTTATTATCCCTGCAAATCTGCCTGTTTGGGGATTTTTTCTAAAAGAATAAAATGGTTCATTTGAACATTTTGTACAAATTTCTGAAATTCTTATATGCCTAATTCCAACTTCTTCTAAAAGTTTTACATTAATTCCATGTAAATCTATGTTATTTCCTTTACAAAATTTCTCTCCAAATGATGTTTTAACAATATTTACTAACTCATCACTTACTTCATAACAACACTCATGAATACTTGGACCCATTATTACTTTTATATTATTTGCATTACAACCTAACTCATTTATCATTTTATTTGCAGTTATTTGTGCAATTTTCAGAAAAGTTGAGTTTCTTCCCGCATGAACGGCTGCAACTACACCTTGTATCTCATCAAAAAACAAAATTGGAATGCAATCAGCCACCATAACCATAAGTGGTAATTCTTTCTCTTTTGTGATTAATCCATCACAATTTTCAATAAGTTTTGGTGAATTAATGTCTACTATTTGAACATTATTTCCATGAACTTGGTTCATATAAACTAAATCTTCGTTTTTGTATTCCATTATTGAAGCAACTGCTTCTCTGTTTTTATCTACATTTTCTTTTATATCACCAACATGATAAGCTAAATTCCCATCGTGTGTTGTAGTAAAATAGTATTTAATTTGATTCATAATTTCTTCTTTTATTTGCTTTTGCTATAATTTATCAAAATATTAATGATTTATTGTTTAAGGATAAAATTTGAATAGATTTGATGAAGCAGCAAAAACTT
>JAQUIV010000135.1 GCA_028681275.1 Aliarcobacter sp. | reverse complement strand
AAAGAAGTCATAGTGCAAATAACAATTTATCACCAGTAGAGTTTGAAGAAAAACAAAAATTGTTACAAAAAGAAATTGCTGCTTAGGGATTATAATTTCTGAGTATGTTTTAGGGTTGACAGATCATTCAAAGATGGTAAATCAAATTAATTCTATTAAATTTATTGAATTTATAAAAAATGAAGATGGTATAAGTTTAATTTTTGATTATGCAAAAGATTTAAATTTAAAAAAATATGTAGAGACTAATGGTCGAATATCGTTAGATGAAGGATATGATTTTTTATCTCAAATGTTAAAAGCTTTGGAGTTTATGGAAAATAATAATGTTTTACATCTTGATTTAAAACCAGCAAATATTTTGTTAGATAATGGCAGATATAATTTGGCTGATTGGGGTAGTGCAACTTCTGGAAAAGTTATAAAGACCATACATTTAAAAGCAAATCCAATCTATATTGCTCCGGAGTTTTATTTTGGAGAAAGAACTATCTCTTCAGAAATTTATTCATTAGGTTGTTCATTATACTTTTTATTGACGGGAAAACATATTTACAACAATCGAAATAGACACTCTTTAGCAAGAAAAATTTATACAAGTTTGTATATACAAGCAGATTTATCTTCTATTAAATCAAATAAAATGAAATATCTTTTATCTCAAATGTTACAAAAAGATTCTTCTAAAAGAATCACTTTAGATGAATTAAAAGAACAACTTAAAAGAAATGAAAATGATTTCACAAATTTAGAATTTGGAAAAGTTAAAAATAATGAGATAGATTTTGCTGATGATGAAAAGCTTTTTAATAAAATTGTTGAGGATAATGTTCCTTTTGTATTGAATGAAAAAGGGCGAGAATATATAAGAGATGAAAAATATCAGGAAGCTTACGAGATGTTTTATAAAGGTGCAAATTTAGGATATGCAAATGCACAATTAAATTTGGCATTGATGTATTATGTTCCAAAATATGAAATGATAGATTTAAAAAAAGCATTTTTCTGGCTAGAAAAAGCTTCTGAAAATGAATATGATAAGGCTCAATATTATATGGGAATATTTTATGAAAAAGGCTTTTATGTAGAAAAAGATTTTGACAAAGCTATTTTTTGGTTTAAAAAGTCTGCAAGAAATGCTTATAGAAAAGCCTATAATAAATTAAGAGAATATAATATAAATTTAACATTAGATATTGACAACATATTATGAAAATTTTAATTTCGATTTTATTATCAGCTATTTTTTTATCTGCTAACTGGAAAAGTGAAAGAGAAAGCCTTGATAATGTATATATATTAGGAGATTTTAGAGTCTTTTATACATTTAAGGGTGAACATGCACTTCCTTCAGAAAATAAAGTTGATTTAAATAAGAATTTAATTCCCGATTATGTTGAAAATATTGCTCAAAGATTATATGTGACCAAACAAGTTTTTACAAATTTGTTGGGTTTTCAAGACCCTTTGCAATCTAAAAGATATAAAAATGTGAAATATATTGATGTTCATATTATGTCATCTGAAAAAAGTTCTGCTGGTGATGAAATAGTAACTTATAAATATAAGATTTTGGATACAGAAGATAAAGTTCTAAGTATACAAATTAGAAATAATCTTACAAAAGGAACATTAACTCCATCCCATGAATATTTTCATATATTACAAAATAGTCATACGATGTTTAAAAATAGATGGTATTCAGAAGGTACTGCAAGATGGTCTGAAAGTATTTTTAGAAAAGGAATAGCAAAACAAGATAGTTTACCAAATTCACAAAAACAAATAGAAGAATTATTTGATAAAACATATGATACAGAGGGTGTTTTTGGGAAATTGACATATTTATGTGATAAAAATGATGGAATATTTAAAAATAAAATAGATTTAAAAACTAATATTCCTGATTACCCAAATCTTATAGAAGATTCAATGGTTTATGGTTATGAATTTATGAGAGTTTTCTTAGAAAATTTAGAAGAAATAGATGATTATGTATCAAAAAAAAGAGGATTTAATAAATTTAATTGGGATGAAAAAGAACAAAAATCAAATGAGAATAATATTTTTATTTTAAAAGCTCTTCTTGAAACAATAAATGCAGAATGTCCAAAACAAAATGATGAAATTATACAGTTTAAAAACACTATAGAAGAGTATGTATCAAAAAATGAATAATTTGCTTTTTTCTTTAAAAGAAATTGAAAATATTACTGAAGGTAAGTGGTTCAATTATAATGAAGAAATTGTAATTAATGATTTTATACATATAATTTCTCAAGTAAAAAAAGAAGATGTGTTTATTGTTCATTATTCTAATTGGTATGACAAAAATAGTGATAATGAACATGATATTCCAAAAGCTATTAAACAAGGAGCAAGTGCTTTAATAGTTCAAAAGCAAACTAATATAGAACATTTAACTATACCAGTTCTTGTGGTTGAAGATACTTATTATGCTTTGAGAAGACTTGCTTTATTTGCATCTGGTAAATCAAATGCAAAACCAGTTCTGATTACTGGTAGTTATGGAAAAACAGGATTTAAAAACCATTTATATCATCTTATTTCAGATAAATTGAATACTTATGCAAGACTTCATAGTTCAAATAAGGTTGCATCAACTTATGGAAATTTAGCTTCTTTAAAAAAAGATACAGATACTTTAATTATTGAAATTCCAATTAGTTCTAAAAATAAAACACAAAAAAGAGCTAAATATGTTAAACCTGATATTTGTGTAATTACTTCAATAGGGCATGAACATATTGATAAACATAAAACAATAGAAAAAATTGTAGAAAGAAAATGTTCAACAGCTAATGCATTAGGTAAAAATGGAAAAATTATTATTCCTGCTGATAGTAAATATTATAATTTAATTAGAAATGAATTAAATCAATATAAAGATATTAACATTTTAACTTTTGGCACTAATAGTAGTTGTAATGCTCAATTATTAAGTGCAGATTATGAAGATTATAAATACAAGGTAAAAGCTTTAATTGAAGGAATATATATAGAGTATTTTGTTCCTTTTATTGATGAATATGCCCCTCTTGTCTCAACTGCTGAATTATTATGTGCAAAACTATTAGGTTTAGATGTACTTGAGTGTGCAAGAAAATATAAAAATTTAACAAATTTTAAAAGTAGTGGAAAAATATATAAATTGGAATATAACAATAAGTCCTTTATATTATTGGATTATAATAAAAGAGGAGGAATAGAGGGGTATCGTTCATTTTTTAAAACTTTACAAAATATTCAAGCTTCTGAAAATGGTAGAAAAATACTTTTTACTTCCGAATTTGTAGATATACGAGATGGTGAAGAAAAATTTGTAGATACTGATGAATTTAGAAATTTGATTAATCAGTGTTCTTTTGAAAAAATTTATAGTGTTGAGAATTTTAAAAAAGTTCATGAAAATCTTATTGAAGATAAAACAAAATGGATTAAGCATTATGATAATGTTAAAGATTTATTAAAAGAAGAATTTTTAGATACTGTTCAAAATGGAGATGTTATTTGTATAAAATCAATATTTGAAAGTGATTTATACTTATTTGTAAGTTAATATTATCAAAATCAAAAAAAATAGAATTTTAAAAAACATCTATATTTTTCTTTCATCAATATAGTCTTTTAATTTATATTGTATTTAATTTAGATATAATCGCGGAAAATTAGAAAAACTTCACTCAACAAATAGGATAATCATGTCAAAACAATTATTACAAAAACAAGCAGATACAATCAGATTTTTAGCAGCTGATATGGTACAACAAGCAAATTCAGGACATCCAGGT
>JAQUIV010000030.1 GCA_028681275.1 Aliarcobacter sp. | reverse complement strand
GTGAACAGTCTCATCTCTAAACTCTTTAGTATATTTACTATTTCTCATTTTTTCTACTTCTTTCATACTTATTATTTTAACTTAGAAGTTTTTAAATTCCAAGTATGAATTAGTGTAGCCGGATCATATTTACTTCCTTTTAGTTAAGTTTTTTGCTTAAAAAAACAATTTCTATACTCTTATCCTTTTGATAATATGTAATTGAAATATTTTGGAAATACAAATTTGATTAGTAAATATAAAAGAATCAAGAACTAATAAGTATTATTTTACGTATAAAATGAGTTTGTAACCAGTTGTATTTCTTACTATTTAATTACCAGTAGCTTTCTAGTAGTTATTTTAAGCAAAAATTTATTATAATATTTTTTTATGTTAGGAAAAGGATAACGCATAGATAATATAATTCAAATTAGAAATAATTTAGTTTCATTCTGGTTTTACAACTTAAAAACATCAAAAATTAATGATGATATTTTATTATTGAATTTAAGAAACAATAAAACAAGTTTAAAAAAAATCGAAGAATTTTGTATGAATTCTGAAAATCTAGTAATAACATCTTTAAAAAAATTAACAAAAGAAAAATTAAATAGCTTAGGAACAAAGAATATTTTATTAATAGAGAATGACGTTAGTGATATTAATTATTTGATGAAATTTAAAGATAAAAAAATAAAAATATTATTTCATTCAGTTTATAATACAGAACAGTTGGATAATTATTGGATAAATCCGGTAGAGAATCAACATATAATCTTATGTAAAAATCTTACTTACTATTTATATATCAGAGAGCCTGAAATAACATTTTCTACAATATCTTATATTAAGGAATTTATTTCAATTTTTTTACATAATAAAAAAGATTCGATTTTAAGTTTTAGTAAAAATAGTATTAATCAATACCTTTTTAGAAATATAGAAAATTTTACAATGGAAACTATATTTAATGATATTAGATATTTTGAAGAACAATCTATATTAACGTCTAGATTAGGAATATTTATTTACAAAATATGTACTTTTTATATCAATGCTTCAGAAAAAGAAATCGGTACATATTATTCTAAAATATTTGGTAAAAGCAAAGTATATAATAATAAAAGATATGAAATTGCAAATATAAAAGGTTATAAAATTCCAGTTATTAAGATTTCAGAAGAAATGAACATTATAAATAAAATTGTAGATAAACTAAAAGAAAAAAATGTTGATGAAGAAATTATATCATATGCAACAGAAATTAATCTTGATTCGGCTTGGTAATGATTTGTAATAGTAATAATTTGATACTTAATTGGATTGAAAAAGCAATAAAGAATGAAATTAACGATGAAATCCTACTTTTAATATTTGACCATCATAAGAGTAGAAAAGAAAATATAAAAAAAGATTTTGAAAATTCTTTACAGTTAAATAAAAATTGTTTTCATATTATTGATTTGGATAATTTAAATAATTTGGAAAATTTAGATAAAAATTCTAATATAATCTTATTTACTAATAATTATATTAATTGCAATAAATTAGCTAATACTGATCATAAGATATTATCTCATATATATTTAAGCCAAAATATAATGGAAAAAAATCTAAGAAATTTGTTATTTAATAAAGAAATACTCAAAAAAGAACCTCCTAGAATTAATAAGTTTGAAGAATGTTTATATTTTATTCAAAAAAGAAATCCCTTAGAAGTAATAGCAACTTTAAATTATACAGTTATTAAATCTCATATATTTTCAATGTTTATTCAAAAAGTACCTAATAGAGAATTCAAAATCTTAGATAATCTTAATATATTGCAAAGTAAAAGATTTATTTATGGTAATTATTATTGGAGATTACAAATTGAAAAAGAAATAGAACTATTATGTCAAGAAAAAATACTTACATCAAGACTAGCAATAGCAATTTATAGAGCAACTACTTTAAAATTTAATGATTCAAATACACGAATAGGAAAGTTTTATAATGAAAAATTAGGTATGAAGAGTTCTTCCTTTCATCTTACCAACATTATAGTAGAGTCAGATGTTAAATATGTGAAGTTAAAAGTTTATCACCTTGATAAAAGTTTATTATTTAAATAACCATATGTACAATTAATATAAGTCTAAAATTCTATTCTTATTTCAAATAAACTAACAATAAAAACCTATTAAAAACCTTTTAAAAGCAATATAATTTTTAAGTGTCTTTAATAAAAACAATATCAAAAGTAATAATTTGCTATAATGAAAACATATAGAAAAGAAAAGTTATTATACAAAGTTTTGGTATTTTAGTATAACTTTAGTATCCTTTTTTGAGAAACTAGATTTTTAATACCAGTTCTATGGTTACTGTTCTACATTAACCCTTGCTGATGCAAAACTTTAGTATAATTTATTTTTTTACAAAAGGGTTGAAAAGTGATTGGGATTATTGATTATAACATGGGGAATTTAGCAAGTGTTTATAACGCTTGTCATTTAATAGATGCAAAAGCAACTATTGTTAAAAATCCTGAAGATTTGAAAAATTTTAATAGAGTGATATTGCCAGGTGTTGGTGCATATAAAGATGCAATGGAGCATCTAATCCAAACAGGTATGAGAGAAGCTGTTTACGAGTACGCAAAAAGTGGAAAACCAATGATAGGTATTTGTCTTGGAATGCAACTTTTATTTGAAAGCTCAACAGAGTTTGGTCATACAGATGGATTAGGTTTAATTGGTGGAAAAGTTGTTAAATTTGACAAGTCAAAAATGCATGAGGATTTCAAAATTCCTCACATGGGATGGAATACAATTGTAAATAAAGAACATCCTTTGTTTGAGGGATTACATAATCCATATTTATATTTTGTACACTCTTTTCATGCAGTAACTAGTGAAAAAAATATCATAGGAACAACAACTTATGGATATGAATTTACAAGTGCTGTAAATAAAGATAACATTTATGGATTTCAGCCTCATCCTGAAAAATCTCATGATAATGGACTTAGAATTTTAAAGAACTTTGTAAATATTAAATAAAGGATATTTATGAAAACTATTGCAATTACAGGTGCTAGTGGTTTTGTAGGGACAAGTTTAACAAAATATTTTTCTTATTTAGGATATAAAATTATTCCTATTTCAAGAGATATTTTGAATAATAATAATAAAAAATTAGAAGAGACTTTAAATCAAACAGATATTGTAATCAATTTAGCTGGTGCAAATATTATAAATAGATGGAGTGAATCTTATAAAAAACTTCTATATTCAAGCCGAATAGATACAACATCAAAAATTGTAAATGCGATAAATAGTGTTCAAAACAAACCAAAACTTCTTATTTCAACTTCTGCTGTTGGAATTTATGATAATAAATCAACTTACAGTGAAAATGGCTCTTTTTCAAATGATTTTCTTTCAACTCTTTGTCAAAATTGGGAAAAAGAGGCTTTAAAAGCAAAAAATGGAACAACAAAAGTATCTATTTTTAGATTTGGAATTGTTATGGGGAAAGATGGTGGAGCATTACAAAAGATGATTACACCATTTAAACTAGGACTTGGCGGAGTTATTGGAAGTGGAAAACAAGCATTTTCATATATTCATATAGATGATTTAATGAATGCTTATAAATTTGTAATTGAAAATGAGTTTGAAGAAGTATTTAATTTAACAGCGCCAATTCCTACAACAAACCAAGGTTTAACTCTTGCTTTAGGAAAAACACTAAAAAGACCTACTATACTTCCAGTTCCAGAATTTGTTTTAAAACTAATTTTTAGTGAAGGAGCGAAGGTTCTAACAGATGGACAAAGTGCCATTCCTAAAAAATTATTAGATTTAGGTTTTGAATTTAAGTTTAAAACTATTGAAGAAACAATTGAAAATTTATGCAAATAGATTATATAAGTAAAAAAGATTAGAGGAATTTAAATGGATATTTTACCAGCGATTGATTTAAAAGATGGAAAAGCTGTAAGACTAAGTAAAGGATTGATGGATAGTGCAAAAATCTATTCTGATGAGCCATGGCAGGTTGCAAAAAGATTTGAAGAATTAGGTTCAAAATGGGTTCATATTGTAGACTTAAATGGAGCATTTGAAGGGAAACCTGCTAACCTTGAACAAATCAAAAAAATTAGAGAAAACTGTAATCTAAAAATCGAACTTGGTGGTGGAATTAGAGATGAAGAAACTATCAAAATGTATGTTGAACTTGGTGTTGATAGATTAATTTTAGGCTCAATTGCTGTTAAAAATCCACAATTTGTAAAAGATATGGCTTCAAAATATCCAATTGCTGTTGGAATTGATGCGATGAATGGAATGGTTGCAGTTGAGGGTTGGGCAGAAGTTTCAACAATGGAAGCTACAACTTTAGCAAAAGAGTTTGCAAATGCAGGTGTTCAAGCAATTATTTGTACAGATATTAGCAAAGATGGAATGCTTTGTGGTGTAAATGTAGAATTCACAGAATCAATTGCCCTTGCAAGTGGTATTGATACGATTGCATCTGGTGGTGTAAAAGATATAAATGACATTATTAACTGTAAAGCAAATGGAAATATCGCTGGAGTTATTGTTGGAAAAGCCTTTTATGAGGGAACTTTAGATTTAGAAGAAGCATTTAAAGTTTTAGAAAAATAATACAAGCAAAATGTGCCTTGTAATCTCACTCGTTTTTTTAGCCTTAGCATATACATTTTTTACTGATGGAAATATGCAAGGCTTCTATATAAATCTATCAATCTCCCTATTTTTTATTTTCTTAATGATAAGAAATATTATCCAAACAAAAAAATAATTAATTAATAATAGATATAATTTGAATTTTCTATCGATATTTTTCAATTAAATATTATTAAAATCAAGCTTCATACTAAAAATTTACAAAATTGTAAAAAAAATATGTACATAAAAATAATTTTATGATATTATAATTCAAATGATTTATAAAGGCTAGTTGATGAACTCTAACAAGAAAATAACTATTATAATTTTCACTATGGTTACTGTATTAACCGTGGTCATAGTTGCACTAGTTGCATTAGGTTCAAGACAAACAGGTTATGATAGTGCTAAAAAAAGAGCTTACTTAACAGCTGATATAGTTAAGAAATCACTAACATCACATATGATTAATGGAAATATGAATCAAAGAGATGTTTTCTTAAGTAGTATGTCTCAACTAAAAGAAGTTAATGATTTATGGATTATTAGATCAAAAGCCGTTAGTGAACAATTTGGTAAATCTAATTTAGGTAATGAAACTCCAAGGGATTCTGTTGATGAAGAAGTTTTAGCAACAGGAGTAGAAAAAGTTATTATCAATGAATCATTAAGAGATGCATCGTTGAGAATTACTATTCCTTACACAGCATCAGCACTAGATAAACCAAATTGTTTATCTTGCCATGACGCAAAAGAAGGTCAAGTATTAGGTGCTATTTCTTTAAAATTCGATATTCAAGATGATAGAATTTCAAGTATTGCAATTTTATTAAATGTAATAGCAATAATTTCTCTTTTCTTAATTTTTATATTAATTTATATTAGTAGAAAAATAAAACCATATACAAGTTCATTTGATGCAATTACTGAAGTTTTAAAACAAGTTCACGATGGTGATTATTCTGTAAGAGCAAAAGAAGGTGTTTTAAAAGAAGATAAAGAGGCTTCTTTATGGTTAAATGAACTTATAGAAAAACTTGAAACTGTTCTAACAGGAATTGAGAAAAATCTAACAGCATTTGTTCATAATAGAGCATCAAATATAAATAATGATAAGTTATTAACAGCAAAAGAGATAATTGAAGATATTTCTGAAATCTATAATTACAAAAAAACAATAGAGACTGATTTAACAAAAGAGGATATTTATTACAGATTAGTTCAAGTATTAAAAGATAAATTACATATTAAAGCCTTTTATATTTTTGAAAATGATTTTATAAAAGATGAAAGAACTATAATTTTTTCTACAAAAGATACAAAACCTTGTTGTGGTGTTTTAAGAAATGTAAAAGAGAGTTGTAGAGCAGAAAGAACAGATACTGTTGTTTTATCTGAAAACTTCCCTGAAATTTGTAGAGTTGCAACTTGTAAAAGTTGTACTGATTATATCTGTATTCCATTTTTAATAAATGAACAAAAAAGTGTAACTGTTCACATTTTATGCCAAGACAAAGAGTGTTTAAAACATATTAAATATCAAATTGGAATAATTAAAAAATATCTTGAAGAGACTAAACCTATTTTAGAAAGTAGAATGTTAATGGATGTTCTAAGAGAAAGAAACTTAGTTGATGGATTAACAGGTCTTTATAATAGAAAATATTTAGATGAATTTATTGATAAAAAAATGCACCATGAACTAGCGAAAGGTACAACTTACGCAATTATGTTCTTAGATATTGACTACTTTAAAATGGTAAATGATACTTATGGACACGATGCTGGAGATGCAATTTTACAAAAACTTTCAATGACAATGAAAGATTCAATTAGTGAAAATGAATTTATCATTAGATTTGGTGGGGAAGAGTTTTTAATTATTATGAAAAATCCAACTCCTGAGAGTGCAAATGAATTAGCAACAAAAATAAATGAAGAGTTTGCAAAACTTGTATTTACATTTAATAATGATTCATTTAGTAAAACTGTAAGTATTGGATATGCATTTTTCCCTACTGATACAGATCAAATCTGGAAATGTATCAAATATGCAGATTTATGCCTTTATAAAGCAAAAGAGACTGGAAGAAATAAAGTTATAAGATTTACGAGTGATTTACTAAAAGGCGCTGATAAAGATAATTATTAAAAAACTAAAGAGTAAAAACTCTTTAGTTTTTATCTACCATCGTATAATGCAACTCCAAACCTTTTGAAGTTGCCACAAATCCATTTACATTTATAGTTCCATCATGTACCATTTTATGGTGTTCTTTACAAAGAGGAATAAGATTGTATTTATGATTTGCGTTTATATGTCCTATAAATCCATCTTTATTCGCCCTTGCTTGCTCTTTTATATGATGAACATCATCACAAGATTTTCCACAAATTACACAAGTTGATGCAAAAACATTGTTGTTATATTTTGATGTTTTTCGCTGAGTTAATCTTTCGATTGAAGAATAATCATCAGTTAATTTTTTTCTTATTTCATTTGCAACAGATAAAAATTCTTTATCCATATGAAGTGATTTTGCATACTCTAAACCATACATAGAAGAACCACTTCCATAAGCTAATTTCCTATCAAAAATTAATTTATCTTCTTCATCTTTATACATAACAGATAAATGAAGTGCTATTATATTTTTTAGTTTTTGAATCTCCTCAATCTCTGGAAGTTGATGTAAATGTGTTGCAAAAACAAAAATAGCTTCTAATTTTGAAAGCTTTAAAATAGAACTAGCAACAATACTTAATCCACTCATTGTTTCTGTGCTATGTGAGATTTCATCACCCAAAATAAGTGAATTTTTACTAGCTCTATTAAAGATATTTTTTAACTCCAACATCTCAACAGCAAAAGATGATAATCCTTTTGCAATATTATCAGCTCCTGAAATTCTAGTATAAACAGCATCAAATATTGAAAATCTCATAGACTTACATGGTACATAAAATCCTGCTTGTGCCATAATAACCGAAATTCCAATAGCTTTCATAAGTGAAGATTTACCTGAAGAGTTAATCCCATAAAGTAAAACTCCATGCATTTTATTGTCATAAATATTTATTGGATTTGAGTTTTTGATAATCACATTATCTTTATACTCTTTTGAAGCAAGGCTAAGTTCTCCCAAAATAATATCATTTGGAACATAAATCCCCTGCTCTTCATTTGCCTCAATAATTGGATGTCGCAAATCAATAAGCTCTAAAAAGTTTTCATTATCTTTTGTTTTTACTATTTTTGGACAAGAGTAATTATATTTTTTTGCTGTTTTAATATTTGAAACTGTTAAATCAACTTCTGCTATAAACTGTACTAACTCTTCAAGTAAATTTGCAAACTTTTTTTCAAATTCAAGAATTTTTTCTTTAAATACAAGTTTATTTAACTCTATAATTTTTCGTAAATTATGTACATATTTATCTGAAATATCTTCTGTTAATTTA
The DNA here is from genome assembly GCA_028681275.1 of Aliarcobacter sp. Lineage (GTDB taxonomy): Bacteria > Campylobacterota > Campylobacteria > Campylobacterales > Arcobacteraceae > Aliarcobacter. The sequence continues at coordinate 8,003 of JAQUIV010000030.1, read as the reverse complement.
CAAAATATTTTCACAGAGTTTGTTTGAATTCGAACTGCAAAATCTTTGAATAAATATAATTCATCATCAACAATCAAGTGAGAATTCATCAACTCTTCTTTAATTGAATTAAATCTATTTTTTGTAAGAGTAATAAAGAATCCCTCTTTATCAAGTCTGTTTATTCCAACAAAATTTGAATCATCAGATTTTATGTAAGATAAAATATGTTTTTGTAAAATCTCTAGTTTTGAATATAAAATCTCATTTTGAACATTTAATTCATCAATTTGAGTATTTATTCCCTCACTAATCATATTTACTTCAACATCTTTTAGCATATATTTTCCACTTACACTTAAATCAAAAGTTGAATCAATAGATTGAATAAATAAAGCCAAATCAGCACTTGAACAAGGTGGAGTTATAAATTTATAGTTCTCCATAAAAGTCACAACTTCTTTGATACTTAAAAGTGAATCATAAAGATAATTTAACTCAAAAGGGTGAAGACGATTAAGTTTTATTCTACGTGTAAGTCTTTCAATATCATAAATATTTGCCAACTCATTTTCAATTGGAGCATGATAATCATAAAGCTCTTTTGATAAAGCAAGTCTTCGTAAAATCTCTTTACTATCTTTTACAGGATGAGTAAGTCTCTCTTTTAAAAGTCTTTTCCCCATAGCTGTTGAAGTGTTGTTTATTAGTTTTATTAAACTTGGATTGTGTGTTGTTTCTATCACATTTAATTGTTCTAAAGCATTGTTTCCTAAATAAATATATCTGCTAACATCAAGTTTTACTGGATGTGAGAGTTTTTGAATAATATTTGAATCATGTCCAATTACAAAATCAATTAAAACTGCAAGTGATTCTGTGCTTAATGGAACTCTTTCCATATCAAGATGCTCAATTGAAGTTAAAAGAGATTCTATATTAAATACATTTTTAAATAGTTCATTTTGATAAGAGATTTTTGGTCTAAAATGTCCTATATGAAAGGTTTTTAAAGAGAGTTCTAAATAATCAATAACCTCTTTTTGATTTATATTTTTATCTGCAAAACTTACGATTATTTCATTTGTTTTGTGCATATTCATATAATTAAATACTTCATCTAAAGCAAAAAATTTATCTTCACTTGTTCCATGAACTTCGTTGTAATAACACTTTCCAGTTGTTACATCAATAGCACTATAACCAACTAAATAAATTCCTCTTATTTGGTCAATCAAAAGAGAAGTAATATTGTTTTCATCTTGGTCAAGTACAAAATCAAAATTTGTTCCAGGACTTACAACTGTATCTAAATATCTTGTAACATTGGGTGGAATTCCCTTTTGTTTAATTAAGACAACTGTGTATTTTTGCTCAGCAATAATTCGTGAAAGATGTTTTTCAAGTGAAATTGCTGGAACTCCAGCCATTATTGGATTTTCTTTTGAGTTTTCTAAAATAGCTTTGTTTTTTCTTGTTAATTGTATATTTAAAAGTTCAGCTATCTCTTTTGCTTTTCCTATTTTTTCTTCATCATTATTTACTTCATAAACTTCAAAAAAAGTCCCTATTTCCATAAGAACTACTGTGTTTATTCCATATTTTTTTTCAAACAACTTTTGAAGTTTAAAATAGGTAATTGTTAATAAATCTTTTTTATTAGCTAAAAGTTCTGCTACTTGCTCTCTCACTTAGGTCTAACTCCCGTCCAATCCCTAATCATACTTCTTTGCTCTTTTGTTAAATTTGCATCTTCATGTAAATATAAATAACTTGGAAGTGGCATAGAAGCATATGCTGTTCTATAAATAGCTTTGATTTTTTCATCTTTTTTTTCAGGTGAATAATTTTCCCAAGTAGAAAAATTCAGAGCTTTTTTTCCCTCTGATATATGAGTTGAAATAACCCAAGAAAAAGGTGCAATACTAGAATACCAAGGATATTTAACCTCATTTGAATGGCAATCATAACAAGAAGTTTTTAATATATTCATCACTTCAAGGGGTGCTTTTATTTCAAGGTTTTTATCAACAACAACATCTTCTTTATCTGGTCGGATAAACTGCATAACAATAAATACAATTAATAATATTAATAAATTTCTTTTCATATTTTACTCACACATCAATTTATAAGGTCTTTTTATTTCGTCAATAAAAAGTGGGATACTCATATTTCTTCCATATCTTTTGAACTCTTTTGAATCAAAATAAACAATTATAGTTGGTATGGAAAATACTGTAAATTCACTTGTAATCTCTTTATAAATATCAGTTTTTACTTCATAAAGTTTAAATCTTGAGAAGTTATTTATTACTTCATTCTCAATCTTTGGTTTTAATACTTTGCAAACAGAACAATTTTCTCCACTAAAATAAATTAAGATTGGTTCTTTTGAATCTATCTCTTTTTTTATTTGCTCAATAGTTTGAATTTCTAACATTTTTAAACCTATTTACTATTTATATAATTAGAAAAATTTTCTAAATCTTCATTTTTACCAACAACTACCAAAACATCACCTTCATCTATTTTATGATTTATTCTTTTTGTATTAAAAATGAATTTATCACTTATCTCTTTATCCATGATACCAAGTAATAAAATATTAAAGTCTTTATGAATAGTCATATCTTTTAAAAATTGATCTTTTAATAAAGAAAAATGTTCGATATGAATTTCTGATATATTCAAATCTGATTTACTAAATAATATATCATCTAAAACCCTTAACATTAGAGGTTTTGCCATATATCTATAAATTCTATATGCACCTAATTCATTTGGATTTAAAACTTTTGTAGCTCCTGCAATTTCTAACTTATTTGCTTCCGCTTTAGTTTTAGAGATAGTAATTATCTTAAGTTCTTTACTTAGATTTCTAGCTGATAATGTAATAAATAGATTATTTTTATTACTATTTGAAACACAAAAAAGTGAATCTATATCTTTATCTATTCCTATTTCAACTAAATCATTATCATTTAACAATGTAGATTCAAAAATCTCAAATCCATCTTTCGATGCTTGAATTAATGCTGATTCTTCAAAATCAACAACTAAAATTGCATATTTTTTGTCATTAAGTATATTTGCTATTTTTGAACCTAAAGCTGTATAACCGTAAATTACTACTTTTTTTGCCATTTTATATCTTCTTAGAAAAATTTACTTAAAAAATCTGTTTTTAAATCTTTTAAAGATTGTTTATACCCAATAACAATCAGTATATCTTTCTCTTTTAAGATATAAGCTGAATTTATAGGATTAAAAATAAATTCATTATTATTACTTCTATCAATTACACCAATTAATGTAAGATTATAATCTTCAAAATTTATAGCATTTATATTTTTGTTAATTACATTCATACCATGAACAATCTCTATTTCATTTACTTCAGCCGACATATCTGCTTCAAGAAGAATTCCATCAACAGCTTCAAATGCAACAGGTTGTCCTATATATTCACTTGCAACATAAGCACTAATTTGATTTGAATTTATAATAAAATCAGCACCTGCAAGTTTTAATTTATTTTCAACTTCTGATTCATTTACTAAAGTAATTATTTGAATATTTTGGTCAAGCATTCTAGCACCAAGAACTATTGATAAATTTGTTGCATCATCTTCTTCTAAAGCAATTATGGTATCAACATTCTTTCCCACACCGATTTTTCTTAAAAAATCTGTATCTGTTGCATCACCTCTCATAGTTAATATTCCATAGCTTTTTGCTTTTAGTACTTTTTCTTCCTCATCTTCTATTATTAAAATCTTTTTATTTTGTTTTAAAAGTTCCTCAACTAAATACTTAGTTAATATCTTATATCCACAAATGATTGTAAATGTTTTTAACTTTTGAACTTCATTTTCAACCCTTGCTTGTTTAATCAACTCTATTCGTTCAACTAATGATGTTGTTACAATTGATGTACTAAATGCAATAGTTAAAATTCCAGCAATAACTAAAACTGCTGTTGCAAATTTACCTTCAATGGTTACAGGAACAATATCTCCATATCCAACAGTTGTTGCTGTAATTACTGCCCAATAAACTGCATCAAAGTAATCTTTTAACTTCTCATTCTCTCCATTTCCTTCATAAATGAACATTACTGTTGAACCAAAAAATATAACTAATACCACTAATAAAGCAAGAGTAAGAAGTTCAAATCGTCTTTCTTGAAAAACGCTTGAGAATTCTTTTATGGCATTTGTATATCTTAATATCTTTAAAAGTCTAAAAAGTAAAAAAATTCTTAAAAATCTAAGTGGTCGATAAGCTGGTATAATTGCAAGTAAATCTATAATTGACATAGGAGATAAAATGTACTCCATTTTTTCTTTCATAGCTTTTTTAAAGGACTTTGATAATTTATATTTTTTCCCAAAAAATAAAGTCTCTTCATAATCTTTTATAAAAGTTTTACGAATATCACTATATACCCATAATCTTGCTAACCACTCTAATGCAAACACACTAACAGCAAAATATTCATATTCAATTAAAATTGGTATAACAGGATGATTTACTTCATAAATTAAAATCCCAATGGTACTTAAAACTAGAAAAATCATAAAAAAATCAAAATATTTCTTATATTTAAACTGACTGTTTTCTAAAAGATTTTTACAAAAATCCTTTGTTAGTGTATATTTATGAGAATTATCAATTGAGTAAAAAAGAGTTATTATTTTATTTTGCATATTTTTTTATAGGAAAGAGATTTATTCTTCCCCTCCCTATTTAAACTTGATGTTCGCTATTTTTTGACAATCTCTCTTTTTGAGAAAGATAAGAGTTTAATGCCCCTAAATAAGCTTTTGCAGTTGCAAGCATTGTATCTATGCTTAAACCATGTCCAACAAAAGAAGGACTTGTTTCATCAAAAGAAACCCTTGTTGTAACTTTTGCAAGAGCATCTTTTCCTTCAGTTACTGAAGTTACTTTGTAATCTTTTAATTCTCCATTGTAACCTGTTAATCTATCGATTGTTTTAAAAATAGCATCCATTGTTCCATCACCAATAGCTGCATCTTTGATTATTTCATCTTTATATTTAATTGCAACAGCAGCAGTTGGAACACCAGCTGTACAATCAGATATTTGTAATCCAATTAACTCATAAGTTTTATCGTGATTTAATGACTCATCAGTAATTAACATTCTAATATCATCATCTGTAACTTCTTTTTTCTTATCAGCTAAATTTTTAAATTTTTCAAAAGCAGCATTTAACTCTTCATCACTTACTTTATCAAATCCTAAATGTACAATTTTATCTCTAAATGCAGCTCTACCTGAGTGTTTTCCTAAAATTAAAGTAGAATCTTTAAATACTCCAACATCTTCAGGTTTCATAATTTCATATGTTTCTTGATGTTTTAAAACACCATCTTGGTGAATTCCACTTTCATGTGAAAATGCATTTTTCCCAACAATTGCTTTATTTTGTTGTGGCTCAACACCTGTTACAGTTGCTACTAATCTTGAAGTTGCATAAATTTCAGGTGTATTGATAGTTGTATATAAATCACCAAAAGCATCTTTTCTTGTTTTAATAGCCATAACAGCTTCTTCTAAAGCTGAATTTCCAGCTCTTTCCCCTAATCCATTTATTGTAACTTCAATTTGTCTAGCACCATTTAAAACAGCTGCTAAAGTATTAGCTGTTGCTAATCCTAAGTCATTGTGATTATGAACTGAAATTATTGCTCTATCACCTGCAAAAGCACTTAATTCTTTAACCATTGCACCTAATTCAGTTGGTAATCTATATCCAACTGTATCAGGTAAGTTTATTGTTCTAGCACCTGCTCCAATAACTGCATCCATAACTTCTTTCATAAATGAAATTTCACTTCTTCCCGCATCTTCTAAAGAGAATTCAACATCATCAGCAAATGTTTTTGCATATTGAACTGCATGAATTGCTCTTTTAATAACTTCTTCTTCACTCATTTTTAATTTATATTTCATATGTATTGGTGAAGTTGCAATAAATGTATGAATTCTGTGTTTTGGAGCATGACTAACAGCTAATCCAGCTTGTTTAATATCATTTTCTATTGCTCTTGCTAATGAACAAATACTTGAATTTTTAACAATTTCAGCAATTCTGCTAACTGCATCAAAATCTCCTGGACTTGCTGCTGCAAATCCAGCTTCTATTACATCTACGCCTAATTTTTCTAATTGTAAAGCTATTTTAATTTTTTCTTCAGTGTTCATAGAACAACCAGGACTTTGTTCACCATCTCTTAATGTTGTATCAAATACTATAATTTTATTTTTATCCATCATATTAACCTTTTAAAATGTTATTTATTATATCTTTTTTTAAATAAAAAAAGAAAAACTGTGTTTTGATTATTTTGTTGTGATTGTAATTATAAAAATTTATAATTAGAGAGAAAAAGAAAGAAGCAGAAGAGAGTTAACACTTTTGATGAAATGGTTTTTATAAAAATCAAATATTTTCATATATCTCTCCTTGTTTTGTTTTAAAGTACTTAAGTATAATTAATAAATTTTTATTTGTCAATACTTAAAATAGAGTTTTATTAAAAAACTCTATTTTTTATTCACCTTTTAATGGAAGTTTTATTATGAAATTAGCCCCTTCATGGCTATTTTCCACATAAATTTCCCCATTCATATTTTTTTCTATAATAATTTTTGACATATAAAGACCTATTCCTGTACCTTGAACTTCACCTTTTGTAGTAAAATATGGTTCAAAAATTTTATTTATTATTTCATCTTTTATACCTAAAGCATTATCTTTTATTGAAATGCAAACATTATCTTTTTCTATTTTTGTTTCAATTTTTACTTTTGGATTTTCTACCTTATTTTCTATTAAAGCATCTTTTGCATTTGAAATAATGTTTAAAACAACTTGTGAAAATTCATTTGGAAAACCTAAAATTACTATTTTTTCCTCTTCAAAATCTTTTTCTAGTTTTATATTATGGTGTTCAAATGTTGAACTAACTAAATCTATTGCATCTAATACACTTTTATTTATATCGAAACACTCTTTTGCTTTATTTGGTCTAAAAAAGTTTCTAAAATCATCTATTGTTTTTGACATATTTTTAGTAAGCATTTCAGCTTTACTTACTGTTCTATCCATAACTTCATCGTTTAATTCTCCTATTTCATAAGAGAATTTAAGATTTTGGAAAACTAATCCTAAGGCATTTAAAGGTTGTCTCCATTGGTGAGCAATATTTCCTATCATTTCACCCATAGCAGCAAGTCTTGTTTGTTGAATTAAAAGCTGTTCTTGTTCTTTTTGTTTTGATTGTTCTTCATCTACTCTTTTTTCTAAACGCTCATTTATCTCTTTTTCTTCTTTTATTAGATTTTCTATTTTAGAAGCCATTTCATTAAAAGAATTTTCTAGTTGCCCTATTTCATCATTTGAACTAACTTTTATTCTATAATCTAATTCATTATTCGAGAACCTTTTTGTCCCTATTAGAATTTTTTCTATTTTACGACTTAAATATCCAGACATCAATAGTGCTACAACAATAATTAGAACAACCATAGCAAACGTAACCAAAGATAATTCATTTATCAATCTTTTTATAAATGCCTCTATCTCTCCTTGGTTCTCATTTACTATCTCTTCCATATTATTCGTCTGTTCTTTTAGTATTTCTGACACATTTTTCTTCGTTTCATTTGCAGCTGCGTGAAAGTCATCTACACTCGCTCCGATTGTTACAAATCCAAATCCTCTTTTACTCTTTGCGTATTGTCCCGTATAGTATGGTATAGTGGCTGCCGTTGTTAATTTCCAAACACCACTCCAGTTTATTATAAACGAGCCATATCCTCCATTTTGGGTTACTTGCATCCAGCCTTCACATTGGGGAGCAATGGAGTGGTAACTTAAATTAAGACACTTTTTTTACTAATTCTATGCAGCCATTTCATTTTGTAACATTAAATTGATTTCTTCAAATCTAACAGGGGATAAATTTCCTAAATAACTATGAGATCTT
>JAQUIV010000134.1 GCA_028681275.1 Aliarcobacter sp. | reverse complement strand
CAGAATTAGTTACTCCAAACGTAATTGAAGTTGCAATTAACCAAATTAGACAAAAAATGGACAAACCATTAAATATCTCTACTATTGAAACAATTAGAAGAAGAGGTTATAGATTCTGTTATCCTAACACGATAGAAGATGCTAAAGCTAAATAATTTAGGCTATTAAAAAAATGGAAAGTAAGAGTATTTATAGACAGTTTTATACTAAACTGATTATAGCTACCTCACTTTTTATTATCACTCTTTCTTTCATATTTTATGAATATGCTAGAAGTACAATTTATGATGACATTCAAAAAAATATGTTATATCATGCACAACAAATCCAAATATCTTCAATTGCTGTAAATAGTTTTACTCCTATTTTAAACGATAATCTTACAATTAATTTAAATAAACATGAAAACTTACAAAACTATAAGTTTATACACTATCAACAAAATGGTGATTATTTTATTAAATTACTTTATCCATTTGATTTACAAAATAAACTTTTTTTAGAGATTGATAAAAATATAAGTTTAGAAATAGAACTTTTATATTCTGTAATATTTAAAAATCTTTTTATTTTAGCAATTCCTGGTTTTCTTTTAATGCTTGTTTATTCACTATTTGTTTCTAAATCTTTATTAAAACCAATTATTCAAATAAATAAAAAATTATCAAATATGGATGAAAATTCTTTAACACAAATTGATAAAAAAGATTTACCAATAGAGTTTCACTCTTTAGCTGATTCTATAAACTCATTAACAAATAGAATTGAAACTTATGTAAAATTCAAAAAAGAGTTATTTATTGGAGCGGCCCATGAACTTAAAACTCCACTTGCAGTTATGAAATTAAAAAATGAAGTTACTTTAAAGAAAAAAAGAGAAGTTGAACAATACGAAGAAGCTTTAAAATTAACAGTAAAACAAATTGATGAAATGAATAAAATGATTTCATCTATTTTAGATATTGGAAGAACTGAAGGCGCTCAATTTGAACAAACAGTAAATCTTGATTTAGTTGAATATATAAAGAAAAAAACAAATGATTATAGAATGTTAAGTGCTCAAAAAAATATTATTATTACCTTTTTCTCAAATGTAAATCATTTAGATACTTCTATTCAATTAACTCTATTTAATCAGATTTTACAAAACTTTGTTCAAAATGCTATTAAATTTACTCCAAATGAAAAATCAATAGCAATTAGACTTAGAAAAACTAAAGAAAAAATAATTATTACTGTAACAGATGAAGGAATTGGAATACCTGAAAATGTTGATTTATTTGCACCATTTAAAAGAGTTGGAAATCAAAGTGGAGTTGGTTTAGGACTGTTTTTAGCTAAAAATGCTGCGGATGCTCTAAGAGCAAAAATCACTTTAGTAAATAGAGATGATGGGAAAACTGGATGTATTGCTAAATTAGTACTTAACAATACATCAAAAGGTTTAAATTAAAATAGATTTCTATGTTCTATTTTAGTACATTTATTTTGCACTACTTTTAAACCAGCCTCTTTTGCCTTTGCTGCTGCTTCATTGTTTACAAGACCTAATTGAAACCATACAGTATCAACGTCTCCTCTTTTTATTGCTTCATCAACAATTTGGGCTATTGCATCTGGTTTTCTAAAAATATCAACCATATCAATTTTAAAAGGAATTTCAGAAATAGTTCTATAAACTTTTTCCCCTAAAATCACCTCTTCTTTTGGATAAACAGGAACTATTTTAAATCCAGCATTTTGTAAATAAACTGCTACCATATTTGAAGCTTTTGAAGCATCTGGAGATAAACCAGCTATTGCTATTGTTTTTGTATTTTTAAAAATTTCTATTATTTCTTCACTTTTTGAGTTTACAGTTGGGAATTCACACTCCATTTTATATCCTTTGTAATAAATTATTTTAGAAACTAGATTTTATCTAGTTTATTTTGTACATAAGTTTTAACTTCAGCAAAATCAATAACTTCTTTAAAATCTTCAAATTTACAACCACTTGCATTTACATGTCCACCACCATTTGCTAGTTTTGTTGCCATTAAAGCAACATCAACTTTTCCATCGGCTCTAAAAGAAGCATTTCCTTTTTTATTTATATCAATAAAAAAATCATACTGTGGATTTGCTCTTAAAAAGGCATTCGCAGGAATAGAGATAGAACCTAAACAATAAGTTAAAAGTCCTTTGTGACCTTTGTAAGTAACTGTTAAATCTTCTTTTACATTCTCTAAAGTTTTCACAAGATAAGTTGCAGATAAATTATCTAAAGTATCATCTTTGTCATTTAATTTTAGAAAATCTTTTTTCATAAAATGAACATCATTATCTAATTTTATATGTCCATCTATTTCATCTATATATTTTGCTGCTTCTTTTAATAAATAAAATCTAAACTCTCTATTTAAATCAGCGAATAAAATATTATTTATCTCTCGCACCTTTGTAATCATTGACATTAAAACTTTTCCAAATTCAAAGTTTTTTATTTCATGCTCAAGCCAAATATCAACAGCATTTATTGCATTTACCAAAGGATTTAACCAAGAACTTACCTCAGAATCAAACCCTTCATACTCTTCAAACATATAATCATAAACTATTTTTGTTGCACATCTTTTATCATCTAAATAATACCAAGAAAATGTTTCTGCACTTTTTTTACCACTTATGTGGTGGTCAAGAAGTTGAAGTTTAATTTTATAGCCATCTTTTGTAAGTTTATTTATATCACTATCTAAATCTTTTGCTTCTTGAAAAGTTAAATTTAAATCACTTATTAAAATAAGTATCTCTTCTTCTTTATATTCTAAAAGTTGTTCTAAAACTTTTTTTATACTTAGTTTTACTTCTAAACCATAATTTGCATTATAAAAAAAGCCCTCTTTAAAATACTCTTTTGTGATTAATTGGCATCCGTATCCATCTAAATCAGTATGAGAAATATGAAATAATTTCATTAAGCAATATCTTTTAATGTTAATTTTTCTAAGAAATCATTGATTTTTAGTTGTAAGTTATTTAATAAAGGCCAAATTGTACAAAGAGATGCCAGTTGATTTGGGCAACTTCCAATAGATGGTGAACATTCAAAAACAGATGGAAGTTTCTCTTCAGCAGCAACTACAATTTCTAAAATAGTAATTGTTTCCCAAGATTTATTTAAAGCAAATCCACCATTTACACCTCTGTGAGATATAACTAAATTATGTTTTGCTAGATTTTGCATGATTTTTGCTAAAAATGATTTTGATATATTTAATTCTTTTGATAACTCATCTACGTTCTTTGGCTCGTCACTTTTTGCGATAGCAATTAAAGATAGTAATGCGTATTCACTCTTTTTTGTTAATAACATATTATATATTTCCAATATTTTTTGCTTATTCTACAAGAACTATTATTAAGATTCGTTATTAAAATCAAATATTTTAAATATTTAAACAAAAAAAAAGGGTTGTAGTAAAACTACAACCCTTTTTTTCGTAAATAAAACTAAAATTATTTAGCTCTAATTCCTAAAGAAGCAACTAATTCAACGAATGAAGTATAGTTTGTTCTTCTTAAATATGCTAGTAATCTTTTTCTTTTACCAACCATTTTTAATAGACCTAATCTTGAAGAGTGGTCTTTTTTGAAAACTTTTAAGTGTTCTGTTAATATTTTAATTTGCTCTGTTAATAAAGCAATTTGAACTTCTGATGAACCTGTATCACCATCTTTTTTACCGTATTTTGCTACTATAGCTGCTTTTACTTCCTGATCTAAAGCCATGTTGACCTCCTAATAGGTATATGTTAATTTTTCATTTACAATAAAATGAACGGGGATTATA
>JAQUIV010000029.1 GCA_028681275.1 Aliarcobacter sp. | reverse complement strand
GCTCCACAAACAAATGCATTTACAGTTGCAGTATAAATATTATTTAAACCTCTTGGTTTTAATTTCATAAATTTACCATATCCACCAACAACAGCTCTACCATAAATCATTGCATTTGAAATAAAGAAATCAACTCTATCAAAATCTTTATCTATTTCATCAAATAATTCTTTATATTTTTCAGGCTCTAAAATATTAAAAGGATATGCTTTACATTTTACACCAAATTTAGTTTCAACGTCTTTACAAATCTCTTCAGCAATTTCACCATTTGAGTTGTATGTAAAAGCTACATTTACGCCATTACTAGCAAATTTATAAACACACTCTTTTCCGATACCTTTTGTACCACCTGAAATTACTAAAGTTTTACCTTGCATATTATTACTCATTATTTTATTACCTCATATTTTTCTAAAGTTTTTTCTAATTTTTTCATTGTTTCTGCACTTGGTGCAACCAATGGAAGTCTATATTCTAAAGTATCAAGTAACCCAGCTAAATACATAGCAGCTTTAATTGGAATAGGATTACTTTCACAGAATAACACAGAATTTAAAGCATATAAATCTTCATTTATTTGTCTAGCTTTTTCTAAATCACCTTTAAAAACACAATCAACTAATTGTGATTTTAAATTTGGAAGTAAATTTGCAGTTACAGAAATTATTCCTTTCGCTCCATTTGCAAGCATAGGAAAATCAATTGCATCATCACCTGAAACTACAACAAAATTTTTTCTTTGTGATAAAAGACAAATTGCTCGCTCTAAAGAACCAGTAGCTTCTTTTACACCATAGATATTTTTAACATCATCAAAAAGTCTAATAGTAGTATTTGCATCTAAATCAACACCTGTTCTTCCAGGAACATTGTACATCATAAATGGAATTTCAACAGAGTTAGCAATAGCTTTGTAGTGTTGATATAAACCCTCTTGTGTAGGTTTATTATAGTATGGAGTTATAGACAAAATTGCATCTGCACCAACATCTTGAGCATGTTTTGCTAAATCACAAGCTTCATGTGTAGCGTTTGATCCAGCACCAGCCATAACTTTAGTATTAGTTCCTTTACAAGCAGCAACTGCAACTTCAATACACTCTTTGTGTTCGTTAAAAGATAGTGTTGCACTCTCTCCTGTTGTTCCAACTGGAACTACTGCATTTATACCTTGAGCAATTTGTCTTTTAATTAAAGACTCATATTTAACTAAATCAACTTTTCCATTTCTAAATGGTGTTATAAGTGCGGTCATCGAACCGGTAATAATTTCCATATCTCTTTCTATCCTTTTTTTACTACTAAATCTTCTAATTCTAATTTCTCATCAACATTTACAGTGTGTTTTGAAAAAGTCTCTAAAAAATTCCAGAAACTTTGTTTTGCTTCAGGAGAAACATCAACTTTTCTCAAAACTTCTTCCATACAACCAAGCCATTCTCGTCTAGCTTTTTCAGTTATTGAAAACTTCTCGTGAGTTTTTAACATATCAAAATGCCCAACAGCTTTTGAATAATGTTTTTCTCCACCACAAGCTTCAATGAAAAACTTCACATTATGGGCTTTGATTTTTTCTAACTCTTCTTCATCTTGCGGGAAAAAATTTCCAATATCACTATCAACTACTAAATCATAAAAATCACTAAACAGCTTCTTTAAACCATCTTCTCCCATTTCCTGTAAAAAAAGAGGTTTTGGATATTCAAATTCTGGTTTTTCACCAAATTTTGTTTTACTAACAGAGTAATCCATTATTTTTCTTCCTGTTTTAAAATAACTGTTGTAGAGTTATTTTTATTTAAATATTTATTAGCAACATCAATTAAATTTTCTTTTGTTAATTTTTCTACATTTTTTTCATACTCTAAAAGAGGATTTATATTATCTCTTACAAAATATGAACCATATAAAGAAGCCACTTCTGTTGAGCTTTCAAGTGAAAAAATAAAATCAGCTTTAGTGTTTATTTTAATTTTATCAATATCTTTTTGAGATATATCACCTTTTTTGATTTGCGCAATTGTATCTAAAATTTCTTTTTCAATTTCTAAAGCAGAAACACCTTCATTGGCAACAGCCATAAACATGAATAATCCAGGGTCTTTTAAATCCATATTATAAGCATAGATTGTGTTTACTAATCTTTTTTCATCTATAAGTTTTTTTTGTAAAAGAGAACTTTTTCCTGAACTCAAAAGTTCACTTAATGCACTTAGTGCCACTTGATCTTCATGTTCAAAATTTGGAATGTGATAAGTAATTGCTAACATTTGTACAGCTGAATCTTTATTAATAACTACTCTTTTTTCTCCATCTTGTTTTGGCTCAACCGTATGAAGAAGTGAAGGAATCTCTTTTGTATTTTTTATATTTTTAAAATGTTTTTCAACAGATTCAAAAATTTCACTTTCATCAATATCTCCTGCAACTATAACAATTGCATTTTTTGGTTGATAATAAGTGCTATGAAAATCTTTTATATCTTCAATTGTCCAATTTTGAATATCACTCATAAATCCAATTGGAGTCCAGTGATATGGATGATAGATGTAAGAGTTATTAAATAATCTAAATTGTAAATATCCCATTGGATTATTATCTGTTCTCCAACGTCTCTCTTCTGCTACAACATCACGTTCAGGTTGAAATTCTTCATCTTTTAGGGTTAAATTTTCCATTAAATCTGCAAATAATTCTAATGATTTATCCATGTTTTTTGAAGCAGATTTTATGTAATAGTGTGTGTAGTCAAAAGAAGTTGAAGCATTATTTACTCCTCCAAAACCTTTTACTATTTCGTCAAATTCACCAGCTTTTAGGTTTTTTGTAGATTTGAAATTTAAATGTTCTAACATATGAGCTATTCCACTTTTACCCATTTTTTCATCTCTACTTCCTACTTTATAAAAAATATCAGTTGAAATTACACCTGAACCATTTTTCATAGGAATTGCAACAATTTCTAAGCCATTTTCTAAAGTTTTTGTATGATATTTTGGTAAGCTGTTGCTCATTAATTCTCCCGAAATTGTAATTAATAAAAAAAATTGAATAATGAATATCTTAATTAAATTACTATTTTTTCTACTATTCATTATTTGTTCCTTTTATTTTAAATTAGCTCCAATAGCTTGTGAAATGTTTTCATATCCATCTTTTGCCATTAATTCTAATATCTCTTCATTTATTTTTCGAACCATTGATGGACCTTCGAAAATCATTCCTGAATATGTTTGTACTAAACTTGCACCATTTTTGATTCTTTCATAAGCCTGAGCTCCATTTGAAATCCCACCAACTGAAATTAAAATAGTTTTCCCAAACAACTCACGTCCAAGTTCTTTAAATAAATTAGCAGACTTTTGAGTCAGACAAGCTCCTGAAAGTCCTCCAAAATTTTGGCAATTTGGAACAAGTGAATAATCAATTGTTGTATTTGTGGCAATTATTCCAGCAGCTCCTGCATTTATTGCACTATTACATAAATTTATTGCCATTTCTACTTCCATATCAGGTGCAATTTTTAGTAAAATTGGTTTTGCTGTAAGTTCTTTTGCCATTGTAAAAAGTTCAGTAATAAACTTTTCATTTTGTAAATCTCTTAAATTTGGAGTATTTGGACTTGAAATATTTATTACTAAATAATCACTATTTGCTTCAAATTTTTTGATTAAACTTTTATAATCACTTAATGCAAACTCTTCAGGAGTAAATTTATTTTTTCCAATATTTGCACCAACTGGAATAGAAAAAGGATAAACTTTTTTTAGGTTTTTTAAAACTTCGTGAGCACCTTTGTTGTTAAATCCCATTGCATTTTGAACTGATTTTTGTTCTGGGTATCTAAACATTCTAGGTTTTGGGTTTCCATCTTGAGGTTTTGGAGTCATAGTTCCAATTTCAGTAAATCCAAATCCTAAAGATTTCATAGCTTTAATCATTGTTGCATTTTTATCAAAACCAGCTGCTAATCCAACAGGATTTTCAAATCTTACACCGAAAACTTCTTGAGTTAATTTAGGATTTGATATATAGTTTTTCTTTTCCATATAAGCTTTTGCAATTTTACATTTACCTAAAACTCTCAAACCATATTCTGCGATATTGTGAGCAGTTTCTGGTTCGAATCTAAATAAGATTTTTTTTAGTGTTTCGTAGCTAATCAAAGTTTATCCCTTTTTTAAAATTGAGGCATTTTATCTAAAAATCATTAAATATAGGTTTTAATGGTTTTTAGATACTAAATTATCACATATTTGCAAGATTATATAATCTTTGATATTCAGAACAAGAGTTTAAAAGTTCAGCTTCCGTTCCCATACAAACAATTTCTCCAGCTTTGAAAACAGCTATTTTATTTGCTTTTTTTATCGTACTTAATCTATGAGCTATTATAAATGTAATTTTATCTTGACTTACTTCTTGAATAACTTCACTTATGATTGATTCACTTTCATTGTCCAATGCTGATGTTGCTTCATCAAGAATTAAAATTTGTGGATTTTTGTATAAAGCCCTTGCAATTGCAATTCTTTGTCTTTGACCTCCACTTAGATTTGTTCCAAATTCATCTAAAATTGTATTAACACCTTTTTTCATTTTCATTACAAAGTCGTAGGCATGAGCTTGTTTTAAAACTTCAATAACTCTGATTTCATCTATTTCATAACCGTAAGCTACATTTGCTGCTATTGTGTCATTAAAAATGTAAACTCTTTGGGTTACTATTGAGATATTTTCCCTTAAAGATTTTATATCAAAATCTTTTATTGAACTTTCATTTAATAAAATATTTCCACTTGTTGTGTCGTAAAATCTAATTATTAGATTTATCAATGAAGATTTTCCTCCACCACTATCTCCAACTAAAGCGATAGTTTCACCTTTTTTTGCACTTAAGTTTATATTTTTTAATGCTGTAAAATTATCATATTTTAAGAAAATATCTTTGAAATTTATAGTTTCAATGTTTTTTGGGAAAATCAATTCTCCTGATGTTATTGTTGCTTTTTGAGCGAACATATCATTGATTCTTTCATTTGCAGCAAGTGCATCTTGCATCTTATTGTACAAAGAAGATAATTTTTTAATAGGTGTGTATAACATAAAAAGTGCAGCAATAAATGAACTAAAAGTTCCTGTTGTTATTTCTCCTGAAATTACCTTTGAACCACCAACAATAATAACAGCAGCAAAAGCAAATGAACCTATTATTTCCATTAAAGGAGAAGTTAATTCATTTGTTTTTAAAGCTTTCATATTGTATTTAAAGAAAATCATATTATGAACTGAAAATTTTGTAGCTTCAATTTTTTCACTAGAATTTGCTTTTATTATCTCAATATTATTAAAAGATTCACTAAGTGAACTTGTAATGTCTGAGTTACTCTCTTGAGATTTAAAAGATAATTTTTTCATTTTTTTTGCTAGTATTGACAAAGGATAAATAGCAAGTGGTAAAACAATTAACCCATAAAATGCAAGTTCAGGTGAATGGTAAATTACTAATCCTATAAGTCCAAGAATTGTTAATGATTCTCTAATAAACTCTGCAACACTATTTGAAATAGCACTTTGAATTCTATTTATATCATTTGTAATTCTACTTACCAGTTCTCCACCGTGTTTTTTTTGAAAAAAATCCATATCTAAAGTTAAAATATGAGAGAAAAGTTTGTCTCTTACTATTCTTGTAATATCTTGTCCAATATAAGAGATATAATAAGACTGGATGTATCTTCCAAAACCTTTTGCCGCATAAAGTGCAATTATTATGAATGGCATCATATAAAGCATATTTTGGTCTTTGTTTATAAAAATATCATCAAGTAAAGGTTGAATTGCATAAGCAGTTCCAGATGTTGAGGCTGAAACTAAAATAATCCCTATAAATGAATAAAAAAAGTATAATTTGTAATTTTTGTAATAGGGTGAATATTGTTTAAAAAAGTCTCTCATTAATAATCCTAAGTATTTAAATAAAACCTAGATTGTATCTAAATCTTACTAAATACTAAATAGAACTAATGGATTATGATTTTTTAAACATTTCAATAAATTTTTTAAATCCAAAAGCTTTGATTGTTAGGAAAAATAATACAAATCCACCAATAGTTCCAGCAAAAGCAAGTCCAGCTGCACCAAATGGTTTTATTAAAATAAGTGAAAAAACAATATTTGTACTTAAACTATACATTGATATTTTTGCAGTTAAAAATTGTTGCTCTTTTGCATAAAGCCAAAGAGAAAAAATCTTTGAAAGCCCAAATGGTAATAATCCAATTAAATACATACTTAAAATTAAAGCTGTATTTTGAGTATCAACACTTGTAAATTCACCCCTTTCAAAAAGAAGTTTTATAATAAATTCATTAAAAACTATACCAATAAATGCAGAAATAGATAATAAACCAAATAAAATTAAAGCTGATTTTTTCATCAGTTTTAAGGCTTTATCTTCCTCTTTATTTTTAATAGCTCGAGCAACCATTGGGAATAGGGCTATTGAAGTTGCTATTGCAAAAATAGCAAGTGGAAGTTGAAAAATTCTATTTGCGTAATAAAGGTATGAAATAGAACCACTTATTAAAAAAGAGGCTAACCAAGTATCTATAAATGCTGAAATATGAAGTGTTGATGAACCAAAAGTTGCCGAAAAGAAGTTTTTATAAAATCTGTTTTCTTCCTTTTTTTCATGTTTTTTGAAATGAAAAATTTTGCATAAATTTAATTTCTTTACAGCGTATAAATGAACTAATATTTGTAAAAAACCACCAACTAAAACACCATAAGATAAATAAAATGTAATATCATATTTTTCCATATTTTGAGCGATTAGAAGTGAACCTATCATCGCTAAATTTAATAAAGCAGTTGAAAAAGCACTTGTAGCAAAGTGTTTTTTGTATTGTAATAATGCTCCCATAAAGGTAACCACAAAAATCATTGGTAAATAATAAAAGTTAATGGCAAATAAAGGTGCTGCTAAATCTAAAGTTTTTTCATCAAAACCAATGGCAATAGCTTTTGCTACAAGATGAGAAAATGTCATAACTAACAAAGATAAAACAATCAAAAATCCAAATAGTTGTAAAAAAATGATTGAAGAAAATCTAATCTTATGTTTTGATTTTGCATAAGATGGAATAAAAGCTTGTGTAAAAGCACCATCTGCAAAAATACTTCTAAATAAATTTGGTAGCTTAAAGGCTACGAAAAATATATCTGAGTAGATATTAGCTCCTAACACTGATGCTGTTAAAAGGTCTCTTATAAATCCTAAAACCCTAGAAACTAAAATTCCTGAACTATTTGTGAAAATTGATTTGAGTAACATTAAAATCCTATTTTAAAATCTGTTGTAGAATAAAGAATAATTTGCATATTCCCTTTATATGAGGCTAAATGACCATTTGTAATAGTGATTGTTTCGCCATTTTTGGGAAGAATATTTCTAGTATGAGAATATAGTTTTATTATTTTTCCATCATCTAAATATAATTTTGAATATTTCACAATACCTTTTAAGTTTGTGATAACTTCATTTTCATATTTGAAATCAAAAATATCTGTGTTTTTTGCATCTAAATATAAAGATTTAAAATCATCTACTTTTTTTAATTCATCTAAAACAGTAAACTCTTTTATCTCTTTTAATCCATTAAAATTAAAAATCTGATTAATTTGAAGATTGTAAGAGTGTCCAAGTTTTAGCTCTTTTGCCTTTGAATAGATAAAAATAGCTCTATCATTTTCTTTTTTTATAATAGCTTTTTCATCATCTTTGTAAATAACAACTACATTTTTTAGAACAACTGGAGTTGTTAATTTCTCTTTTGTATATAAATCAGAAATAGTTGTTGGTGTATTATTTGGAGTTTCTTCTATTGATTTAAGAGGTGAAGTATCATCTTTATTTGTTGAAAATTTTGCATATATTGGAAGATGATCAGAATAACCTTCCCCTTTGTGTATTTTAAAAAACTTTTCATCATCTATTTGCCATCTTTTAATTACATTATTTTCATATAAATAATTTGGTTTAAAAACACTGAATGAGTTTGGAATATAAGATATTTTTTTTGAATCAAATAAAGCAGCAGGAAGTAAAATATTATCAGGAGTGACATTTTGCTCCATATATTTACTTGAAAATCTTTCATTATTAGATAATTCAAGCCATAAGTTATAATGAACTCTTTTTTCATTTTTTAAAATATCATCGTAAGTTACAAATACATTGTTATTAATAACTGTATTTAAAATTTGATTTATTCCTGTTAATCCTCTAGTATTATTTAGTTTTTGATTTGATTTGAAAGTTTGCATTTCATTATAATCAGAGTTAAAATCTCCTATTAAAATATAATCATAATCTTTTGGAAGAGAAGAGATTCTATCTTGTAGATTTTTTGCATATTTTATTCTATAACTTTCCCCAACAGCTTTTGATGGCCAGTGATTATTAAAAACTTTAAATTCAATATTTTCATATATAAAAGTTGTTTCAAGTATTGGTCTAAATTGTTTTGTTCTAAATTTTACATCTAAATTTGTATTCTCTTTTATCTCTATTTTTGACAAAAAACCAATACCAATAGCTGAATCTGGATATTTAATAAAAGAGTAGTATTTGTATTCAGGAAGTTTTTTTAAAAGTAGTTGTATCAACTCTCTATTTTCAATCTCTTGAAGAGCCAAAATATCAACATTCATATCTTTTATAACTTTTATCAAGTTGTTTATTTTGATATTAAAATTTGTTTCATTCCACTTTGAAGGAGTATTTGGTATGAATTCACTATATTCATTGTCATCTTTATTTAAGTCAAAAAGATTTTCTACATTATATGTAGCAATAGAAAAAGTTTTAGCATTTAGAGTTATAACAAATAAAAATAAGAGGAAAATTTTTGACAAAACATATCTCCGACAATTTTTTTGTAATATTATCGAAGATATTATCTTTTAAAGGTAAAAGTAAAAAGTAATTTTAATATTATCCAGCAGTTACATCTTTAGATTTTTTTTTGAAATACTCTTTTTCAACTCTACATAATGGACACTCTTTTGGTGGTTTTTTACCTCTGTGAACATGTCCACATACTTCACAAATCCACTCTTCTTCCTCATCTGACTCTAAAAATCCTTCTGCAATTAAAGCTTCTTTTAACTCTAAATACTCTTTTTCGTGTTCAACTTCAACTTTCCCAATTGCTTTAAACATTCTTGCGATTTCTTTTAATCCCTCTTGTTTTGCAATCTCTTCAAAGTTTGGATACATCTCTTCATGTTCATATTTTTCACCATCGGCTGCATATTGTAAATTCTTTTTAGTTGTATTTAATTCTACATCGTGAACTAATTTATTATAAGCTTTAAACTCTGCAATTGCATGATATTTTTCATTATCAGCAGCTTCTTGGAAAAATCTTGCAATTTTGTGGTAACCTTCATCAAAAGCAATTTTTGCGAAAAATTCATATTTATTTCTAGCTTGAGATTCACCAGCAAAAGCTTTCATTAAATTAACAGCTGTTAAATTTTCTGTAATCATTTCCATTTCTTGACCACAGCAGTGTAATTTTCCACCACCAACATTTTGTACTTCTACTTCGTTTCCACATTTGTTGCATTTATAAGTTTCATATTGTCTCATTTTAACTCCTACATTAAATTTTTTTATTATATCATTTTTAAAAATTATAGACTCTTTTATAAATATAATTTATTAGAGGATAATAATTATTATTTGAAAGTATAAAATATTAAAACTTAAAAGAAAATTATTATCCTTTGCAAAAATTTATGTTATAATTCCTAATGTAAATTTAAAAATGAAATAAGTTTTAAAGTGAACATAAATTTATGTGGAAATAAATAATAAAATAGTATTATTCCGCAAAAGGGAGCGTTATATGACAAATTATACAAATTTATTAAAAGAATATGATTTAAAAGTTACTCCTCAAAGAGTGGCAATTGTTGAAGAACTTTACATAAATGGGCATATGAATATTGATGATTTATACAAAAAACTATTATCTAAGTTCCCATCAGTATCATTGGCAACAATTTATAAAAATATAAATGCAATGGTTGAAAAAGTTTTTCTTTCAGAGGTAAAAATTCCAAATACTAAATCAGTTTATGAGTTAGCTAAAACAGAACATGCTCACTTAGTTTGTTCAAATTGTGGATATATTGAAGATGTTATGTTAGATGCTTCAAGCATTTTAAATGAAGCTTCAAAATTATCTTCATTTAAAATTGATTCTACAAATATCGTTTTAAACGGTCTTTGCCCTCATTGTTCAAAATAGTCTGAAAAATAGTCTAGTATTAACTAGGCTATTTTTTATGAATTTCTAACTATTAAACTATCAGGTAAATTAAACTCTTTTATTAGTTCTTCTTCTTTGTTTCTATGTTCGCCATTATCAACCTCGTGGTCAAAGCCTAAAAGATGTAAAAGTCCATGAATAAACAATAATGAAAATTCTTCATCAAAACTATGTCCATACTCTTTTGCTTTTTCTTCTACAAAATCAGTTGAAATTACAATAGAACCTAAAGGCATATGTGGCATTTCAAAATCCATAGGAAAACTTAAAACATCAGTTGCTTTATCTATATTTCTATGTTCTTTATTTAGTTCTTGTATTTCATCATTTTTTACAACAAGAAGTTCTATATCTTTTTGTGTAAGTGAGTTTGCAATTTTTTCTAAACTTAAAATATCAATTTCAAACTCTGTTCCATTATCTAAATCAATCATTTTTTTCCTTAAAATAGTTCTATCATTTTAGAAACTTCATCAACTGCATAAGTTTTTATGTCAAGTTTCAGATTTGTTTTCTGAGCAATTACTGCTTTTTTCATACCTTGTGCTTGGGCTTCTTTTAGTCTTAAATCAATAGAATAAACATCTTTTATTTCACCAGTTAGTGAAACTTCACCTATAAATGCTGACTCTTTTGAAATAGGTCTATCTCTAAAAGATGAAATAATTGCTGCAATCACAGCTAAATCAGCAGAACTCTCTTTGATTTTTATTCCACCACTTATGTTTATAAAAACATCGTAGTTATTCAGTGGTAAATCTATCTTTTTTTCAAGTAAAGCTAAAAGCATAGTAAGTCTATTTGCATCAAAACCTGTGGCACTTCTTTTTGGATTTGGATAAGTGCTTTCAGTTACAAGTGCTTGAACCTCCAAAATTATAGCACGACTTCCCTCCATAACAACTGTAAGAGCAGAACCACTTTGAGCTTTTGATTTATCAAAAAACTTTGAAGCTATATCTTTTGCACTTATTAATCCTTCTGCTGTCATCTCAAAAATACCAATTTCGCTTGTACTTCCAAAACGGTTTTTAAAACCTCTAAGCATTCTTAGTTCTCTACTTGCTTCTCCTTCAAAATATAAAACAGTATCAACCATATGCTCTAAAACTCTAGGACCTGCAATACTTCCATCTTTTGTGATATGCCCAATAATAAACATAGCGATATTTGACTCTTTTGCTTTTCTCATTAATTCAAAAGTAATTTCTCGAACCTGAGAAACACTTCCTGGTGCTGATGTAAGATTTGATGAATAAATAGTTTGAATAGAATCAATGATTACTACTTCATAATTTTGTCTTAAAAGTTCATCTTGAATCTCTTCAAGTTTTATTTCACTTAATAAAAATAGGTCATCATGGTTTGCATCAAGTCTATTTGCTCTCAGTTTTATTTGCCCAGCACTCTCTTCCCCTGAAACATATAAAACTTTTTTTCCTGATTTTGAAATACTTCCAGCAACTTTTAATAAAAGTGTTGATTTTCCAACTCCTGGACTTCCACCTATTAAAGTTAAACTTCCTGGAACTATTCCTCCTCCTAAAACTAAATCAAATTCATCATTAAAAGATGAAAATCTTGTTACATCATCTTGTTCAATCTGTGTTATTGGTTTTGCTTTTGAAGAGCTATTTATGATTTTTGAGCTATTTTTTAAAACTTCTTGTTGTTCTTGATTTAACTCTATAAAAGAATCCCATGAACCACAATTTGGACATTTTCCAAGCCATTTTGTAGATTGTTCTCCACAGTGTTGACACTCAAAAAGTGATATTTTCTTTTTTGCCATTTTATTTCCTAGCTATTTTGTGATGGAATTATAATAGTTTTTTTTATACTCTTTCTAAAATATGACAGATTGTAATATAAATTACAATACAATCATTTATGAAAAAAATAAAGTTATTCACAGATTCAAGTGTAAATCCCCAAGAAAAAATAGGTTTTGGAGCTTTTTTATTTTTAGATGAAAAAAATATCTCTTTAGAAGAGATGAAAAAAAATATAAAAATAAAAAGATTTGAAAATACCTCTTCTACAAAATTAGAACTTCAAACACTGCTTTGGAGTTTGAAAGAAATAAAGAATAAAGATGTAATTATAGAAGTTTATACGGATTGTCAAAATATCATAGGTTTACAGAATAGAAGAGAAAAATTGGAAAAAAATAATTTTCATTCATCAAGTGGAAAACTTATGAATAATCACGAGTTATATAAAGATTTTTTTGAAAAAATAGATAAATTAAACTTAATTTTTATAAAAGTAAAAGGGCATAAAAAAAATAGTTTAAAAGATGAAATTGATACTATTTTTAATCTTGTGGATAAAGCTTCAAGAAGTGCTTTAAGAGAAAATATGCTTATTTAAAATAAATAAGCAATATTTACTCCACCCCAAGTTTCTCTTTCATTGTAGTTGTTTGATAGATTAACTGTTGAAGTTTTAACACTAAGTGATAAAACAAATTTATCAAGATAAGTATCCCATGAAATAACATGAACTAAACTATCTTTTTGTTCATCTAAGCCATAAGACTTATCATAGTTATTTACATAAAAATAATCTGTATAAGAGTAACCTAAACCATAAGATAATGACCAACCTAAATCTTTATTTGTTTTAGAATCAAGATTTAAAAGTTTGTTCTCATTTACACCTATGAATTTTCCTACACTGTTAAAGTTATTTGGAAAGTTGTTTCCATATCTAATCATTGAACTAGCCATTAAAGCTCTATTGTAGTTTCCAACATCAGCTCTAAATGTATTTACTAAATCCATTTTTCCATAAGAAAATTCATGCTTAAATGCTCTATAACCATAAGAGTATGAAAAATTATATAAAAAATCGTCATCTAGCTGATTATCCCAACCTTTTGGATCTGTACTTCCTATTACATCATGGAAAGATTTTTGAAAAGTATCTGTATTTGTACTTGAACCAACTGCACCTAAAGTAAGTGTGTATTGATGGAAAAAATCTTCTTCCCATTTGTATAAAATAAAATCAAGTGTTGCAACTCCAGCATATGGCAAATCACCTATTATTTTTTCTTTTTTATCCAAATTTGTTGGAGTAAAAGCATAATGAGAATAAGTCATTCCTAATGTTTGATATTTTGTATCATTGTTAAAAGTAGGGATTTTAGAGATAAAATCAAGAAAACCATTATTATACTTTGAACGGTCATTTGTATCATTGTTACTTAAATATGTAAAATAAGTTCCATTTGTATAGTGTTTGTCTTCTCCATTTATTACATCATTTTCCAAAAAAACTGAAAAAACTTGTGCATTTAGATTTAAAGCTAAAGAAGAAGCAAAAATAATTTTTGAAAATAATTTCATTATCAAGCCTTTTATTGTAATATTGGCATTATATAACAAAAAAATTGGAAAAAAATAAAATGATAATATATATTCATGGATTTGCAAGTTCAGGTTTTGGTTCAAAACCACAAAAATTTAAGGAATATTTTGAAGAAGAAATTATTACGATTTCACTTCCAACAATTCCAAATTTAGCCATTGATACATTGGAACAAATAATAGAATTTTCTTTAAATAAAGAAGAACCAGTTTATCTTGTAGGGTCATCTTTGGGTGGATTCTACGCACTTTATTTAGCAAACAAATATGATTTAAAAGCAGTTTTAATAAATCCAGCTGTAAATCCTTGGGGAACATTGGATAGATATGAAGGTGTTGATTTTGTTACAAATTATTATGATAATTCAAGATTTGAGTTTACAAAAAATCATATAAAATCACTAAAAAATTATGAAGTAGATTTTCTAAAAAATCCACAAAATTTTATAACACTTTTACAAGAAGAAGATGAGGTTTTGGATTTTAGTGAAGCTGCTTTAAAACTTGAAGAAACTGAGCTTATTATCGAAGAGGGTGGAAATCACTCTTTTGAAGGAATTGAACGATATTTTAGAAAAATAAATAGCTTCTTTTATAACTAAAATATACTCTTAGTAGCTGATATTTCAGTATCTATTAGATATAATAAATACATTATGATGTATTGAAAAACTAAGGAGAACTCTAAGAATGAATTCATTTAGAGTTGTGGATACGAAATTTCGTATCCTAAAGGGTGGGAAAATAGGTTTATCACTGTCTATTGCTTTGATGGCTGGAATGTTAATGTTTGGTAGTACAAAAGCTGCTGCAACTGATTATTTTGCAGATGTTGTAACAGATACTTCAGGTACATCAAGTGTTACAACGGGTGCTTTTGATATTACAGTTTAGACAGGAATAAATTCTGGAACAACATCCGTAACAAGAACTGAAGCAACTAGTGATAGTATAGTTATAAAACCTACTTCATGGGCAACAAGTTATTATGCTCCAACATTTAGTGGAGATAATGATATTAATGCCGATTTAATTGCAGATTCTTCTACTTATGACCTAAATAAAACAAATTCTCCTTTAGTGTTAAATTTGACTTTTGATACAAATGCAAATTCAGCTGATATTACAAAAAATACAACAACTCTTTATTCTGCACCTATTTCAGGTAGTGTAAATATTGGTGTTGATACTACGTATAATTTAACAAATGTAGTATCTTCAGCTTATACTGCAAATCTAATTTTTAATGGTTCAAACACTGTTTCTGGTAATACAAATATTGAAGATGGAAATATTCAATTAGATGGAAGTGCAACTTTTACAGGAACAGTTACAGCTGGTTCAGTAGATGTAAATACAACAAATGCAGTAACTTTTAATTCAGCGGTTGATTTATCTGCTGGGACAAATACCCTTAGTTTTAACAATGCAGGAAATGTAATTTTAAATTCTGATTTAATAGGTGATGTTACAACAACTGCAAATAATCAAGGGACATTAACAACAACTGCCTCTTCACAAACAATTACTGGAGAT
The DNA here is from genome assembly GCA_028681275.1 of Aliarcobacter sp. Lineage (GTDB taxonomy): Bacteria > Campylobacterota > Campylobacteria > Campylobacterales > Arcobacteraceae > Aliarcobacter. The sequence continues at coordinate 1,055 of JAQUIV010000029.1, read as the reverse complement.
ATAGGAGCATCAACTTTATCTGATTTAAGTACTTTGAATATAGGAAGTGCTACAAATCCAACAAATTATTCAATTACAACGATAAATGGAAATGTATACGCAAATAGTACAGTTTTAAATAATAATGGCTCAACTAATAGTTCAGAATTAATATTAGCAAGTGGAAAAAATATTACATCAGCAATTTCAACAGCAGATGCAAATATGGGTATATTAACACTTGCTGGTGGAACACAAACAGTAACGGGACAAGTAGGAACAGATACAGATAGATTGGCGCAAGTTAATTCAGGTGTAAATGGTGTGACTTCAACATTTGTAAACGATGTATATGCGGTAAATGTAACTAACACAGGAACTGGAACAACAACTTTCCAAAATGATGTAAAAGCAACAAATGTAAATGTAAATGCTGGAACAACAAACTTTGAAGATAATTTAACTGCAACAACAACTACAATAACAACAGGAACGGGAAATTTTAATACTGTATCAGGAGCTACAAGTTCAGATATAGTTTTTAATAATACTGGAACAGCAAATTTATATGGTAACCTAACTGGAAATGTAACAACAAATGCAAATAATCAAGGAACTTTAACAATAATTGGAAGTTCAAGTGGTAAAGCACAAACTATTAATGGAGATATAGGAACTTCTAGTTCTTTAGATTTAAGTACATTAAATATTGGAGAAAGTGGAGTTTCTACAAATTATACGGTTACAACGATTAATGGAAATATCTACGCAAATAATACAGTTTTAAATAATGGAACTACAAATAGCTCAGAATTAATATTAGCAAGTGGAAACAGTATAACATCAACAATTACAACAGCAGATGATGGAAAAGGTATATTAACACTTGTAGGTGGAACTCAAACAGTAACTGGAACTATTGGAATAGGTGGAGCAAAATTAGCAAATATAAACGCAGGAGCAAATGGAGAGACTGCGACGTTTAGCTCAGATGTGTTTGCAACAAACCTAAATGTAACAGGAACAGGAACGGTAAATCTAAATGGAAGTTATAGTGGAACAACTTTAAATTATAA
>JAQUIV010000133.1 GCA_028681275.1 Aliarcobacter sp. | reverse complement strand
ATTACAATATAACTTATTTTTCGGAGAAATCCGAAAAATAAAAAAACAAAGCTAAAGTTCGCGCGCATTGTTTCTATAAAATGTAAATTTAATTTATTGAAAAAAGATTAGATTTAGTGGAGCTGGTGAAGGGAGTCGAACCCCCGACCTGCTGATTACAAATCAGCTGCTCTAGCCAACTGAGCTACACCAGCGCCTAAGAAAAGCGTTTTTATTTGCTTTAAAATGGTGTCAAGAGAGGGACTCGAACCCTCGACCTCCGGCTTATGAGACCAGCGCTCTAACCAGCTGAGCTACCTTGACACTAAAACACCATTTTAAAGCAAATATTTAAGTTGGTTGCGGAAATAGGATTTGAACCTATGACCTTCGGGTTATGAGCCCGACGAGCTACCTAGCTGCTCTATTCCGCGATTTGGAAAATTTAAAATTCCCAAGATTACTAAAAACAACAGTTTGGTTATGCTACAAGCTTTTAAGTGGTGGAATTATAGTTAAATAACTTCCCATTGTCAAGCCTTTTTAGATTAATTTTTGGATTTTTTGATATAATGAATAAATTGAAAATAATTAATAATAAAGAAGAAATATGAATGCAATACAAAGAGTACAAGAAGCAATAAAAGAGATTCAAAAAGGTAATATGGTAATAATGTTAGATGATGAAGATAGGGAAAACGAGGGTGATTTAGTTTATGCGGCACCATTAAGTAGTCCTGAAAAAGTTAATTTTATGGCTACCCATGCAAAAGGTTTAATTTGTGTATCAGTAACAAAAGAAACAGCAAATAGATTACAGTTAAATCCTATGGTTAGTTCAAATACATCTTCTTATGAGACAGCATTTACGGTATCGGTTGATGCAGCAGATGCAAGTACTGGAATTAGTGCGAAAGAGAGAGATGATACTATTAAAATTCTTTCAAATCCTATTTCAAATCCTTTGGAGCTTGTAAGACCAGGACATATTTTCCCATTAATTGCAAAAGATGGTGGAGTATTAGTTAGAACAGGACATACAGAAGGAAGTGTTGATTTATGTAAGTTAGCAGGACTTAAGGGAGAAGCTGTTATTTGTGAAATCATGAAAGAAGATGGAACAATGGCTAGACGTGATGATTTAGATATCTTCGCAGCTAAACATGATATGAAACAAGTATATATTTCAGATTTAGTAGAATATAGATTATCTCATGAAAAATTGGTTGAAGAAATTTCAAGTGTAAATAAGAAATTCTTTTCTTCTGACGTAATTCAAAAAGAGTTTAAAGATCATTTAGGAAATATTCATACGGCAATAGTTTTTGGTGAAATTAAAGAAGTTACTCCAATAAAATTTCATACTATAACTCCAGATATTAATCTTTTTTTAAATAATGAAAAATTGCATTCAATGCTAAAAACTATAAATTTTTTAGAAGCAAAAGGTGGAGTATTAATATTTTTAAGTGATGAAATGAGAAATAAAGAGTCTCAAAAAGATTATGGAATAGGGGCTCAAATTTTAAATTGTTTAAATATAAAACAAATTAAATTAATGACAAGTGGTGGAAAACATTCATTTGTTGGATTACAAGGATTTGGTTTAGAAATAGTTGAGGAAATACAAATAGAGTGTTAAAACACACTCTATTTAAATTAATAAATTCCAGCAGCAGACTTTATTAATTCTAAAGTTTTTTGTGGAATTATAAGATTTTGAGATAATTTATCTTCATTTTCTTTATAATATTTTGATTCTAAAATGGCATTGATTTTATCTTCAAATTTTTGTATTACAGTCTCTTGCGTATCTTTATCTTCAATATCTAAAAACTGTCTTGGTTCTTGATTTTGAACTCTTGCTAATCTATAGTTAAATAGATAAACATTATCAGAATCTTCATTAAACATTTTGCATACAGTTTCATAAACATCATTTAATTCGGCTTCATATTTTTTGTAAATTATTCCAGCACTATCATTTAATGCTTTTGTAAAGTTATCATAGTTTACAAACAGTTCTTTTAATACTTCATTATCAACTGAATCTTCAGCTATATTATATTTTTTTGATAACAAATGATTGCAACAATAATAAACAACTTCTTCTTGACTACTTTTGATGTTTTCTAAAAAATCTGATAATTTCATATTTAATCTCCTGTTAATATTGTAAAAAGAGAAAAAAACTCTTTTTACAATTAAATTTATAGGAAATTATATCTTATAAAGATGGTCCTGCAGCTGTGAAATCAAATTCACTTTCTAAAGTTAAGTATTTTTTAAAGTTTTTAATATACATAGAAGCTAATTTTCTTTTTGTATCATCATAAGCTTCTTTATCTTTCCATGTATTTCTAGGATTTAATACTTCTGTATCAACACCTTTTAATGTTTTTGGTATTTTTAAATTAAATACTGGTAAAACTTCAAATTCTGATTCATTTATTGAACCATCTAAAATTGCATTGATACAAGCTCTTGTATTTTTAATACTCATTCTTGAACCAGTACCGTAAGCTCCACCAGTCCATCCTGTATTTACTAAATATACATTTACTTTATGTTGATCAATTTTTCTACCTAATAACTCTGCATAAACAGTAGGATTCAGTGGTAAAAACGCTTCTCCAAAACAAGAAGAGAATGTAGCAACTGGCTCTGTAATTCCTCTTTCAGTTCCTGCAACTTTTGCAGTATATCCACTTAAAAAGTAATACATTGCTTGTTGTTTATCAAGTTTTGCAACAGGAGGTAATACCCCAAATGCATCAGCACATAAGAAAATAATATTAGTTGGATGATTACCTCTCATATCAGGAGTGTGATTTGGAATATGATCTAGTGGATAAGAAACCCTTGTATTTTCAGTTTTTGAACCATCAGTATAATCAACAACACCATTTTCATCTGCAATTACATTTTCTAAAATTGCACCTTTTTTTATAGCATTAAAAATTTCAGGTTCACTGTTTTTATCAAGGTTAATAACTTTTGCGTAACAACCACCCTCAAAGTTAAAAATACCTTTATCATCCCAACCATGTTCATCATCACCAATTAAAGCTCTATTAGGATCTGTTGAAAGAGTAGTTTTTCCTGTTCCTGAAAGACCAAAGAATAGAGCAGTGTCACCATCTTTTCCAATATTTGCAGAACAATGCATAGAAAGTTTACCTTCTAATGGAAGCCAGTAATTCATCATTGAGAATACACCTTTTTTCATTTCTCCAGCATACCATGTTCCACCAATTATGGCTACATTATCTTCAACATTAAAAATAACATAAACTTCAGAATGTAATCCATGACTTGCATAAGCCATATCAACTGTTTTACAAGAGTTATAAATAGTAAAATCAGGTTTAAAGTTATCTAATTCTTCTTGTGTTTTAGGAACAATAAACATATTTTGAATGAAATGTGCTTGCCATGCAACTTCTGTGATAAATCTTACAGATTTTCTTGAATCTAAAGAAGCACCACAATATACATCAGTTACATAAATATCTTTATTACTAAGTTGTTTTTTTGAATTTTTTAATAAATCTTCATAAACTTCTTTTGATACTTTATGATTAATATCTCCCCAAGCAATATATTTATTAGATGGATCTTGATTTACAAAAAATTTATCTTTAGGACTTCTTCCAGTAAAAATACCAGTATCAATCATTAAAGCACCAGTTGAAGATACTTTAGCACCTTCTTTTTCCACTGCATCTTTTATTAATGAATCTACATCTAAATTTCTTTTAATAATTCCAACGTTTTCTAAACCTAATGAGTCTTTAATTCCAGACATAATTTAACTTTCCTACTTGTTAATTTTTATTTAAATATCGATAAAAGCACACCAGCCGCAACTGCTGAACCAATAACACCAGATACATTAGGACCCATCGCATGCATTAATAAAATGTTCGATTTGTCATAAAGCTGACCCTCTTTACTCAC
>JAQUIV010000028.1:10072-16639 GCA_028681275.1 Aliarcobacter sp. | reverse complement strand
CCTAAAAAATATACGCTTAATAAAAATGCTAAAAAGAACCAAGAAAAATAAAACAATTTCATATTTTTAATAACACTTTTTGGCTCTTTTAACAAAGTTATATCTACAAATTTTGGAATATCATTTCTTAAAATCAACCATAAAATAACTATTGAAGCAATTGTACTTACAACAAAAGGAATAATCATATTTGATAAATATTCAACAAATCCAATATTAAAATAATTAGCTGTTACGATATTCGTTAGATTTGAAAATACAAAAGGAAGTGATGCACTATCACTTATAAATCCACCTGCAAGTAAAAAAGCCAAAATTGTTTTAGCATTAAGTTTTAAAATTCTCATTTTTGCAAGTAAAATTGGAGTTAAAATCAAAGCTGCTCCATCATTTGCAAAAAGTGCTGATACAAAAGCCCCTAATAATAGAGCATAAACAAACATCAAATGACCATTTCCATTTGAAAGTTTTGCCATTTTTATTGCACACCACTCAAAAAATCCAATTTCATCTAAAACCATAGATAAAATGATAATTCCAATAAATGCCAAAGTTGCATCCCAAACAATATCACTTACAATTAAAATATCATCAAAACTAACAACTCCAACAAGTAAAGCAACAATTGCTCCAATTACAGCCGTTGTTCCTATTTGTAAACCCTTTGGTTGCCATATTACAAATATAAGAGTTATTAAAAATATTAAACTAGCAACTATCATCAAACTTCCCTTTCACACGATTTTTTTAAAATAGGAAGTTCAATATCTAAACACATAATCTCTTTAATAGCTGATTGTCTAAATTCATCAAGTGGCGTTCGAATGGTATAATAAGCCCATCGCCCTTGCCTATCAAGTTTTAAGAAACCTGCTTCTTTTAGAATTTTTAGGTGTCTTGAAAGTCTTGATTGAATCATGTCAAATGAGTTTTCTAAATCACAAACACAACATTTTCCATTTGTATTAATGAATTTTAATAATTTAACTCTGGTTTCATCGTTTAAAGCACTTGCAGTTTTTAAGAATATATCCATTTTACTTCCTAAATTTTTTTGAAGTATAACGAAATAAATTTAATATATCAAGATATATTGATATATCAATCTAATGAAATTTAAAAAATATTCATTCTTTTTAAAATTTCATATGTTTTTGTAACATCATAAGTTGCACTATGATATTTGTCCCCATCAAACTCTATTCCATAATATAAACAAGTTTCATCAAGTTTTGGATTTTTCAATCTTCCATTTTTCCCATAAACTTTTACAATATCTTTATTTTCTTTCATGGTACAAAAATGTTTTTGGAATTTTACTTTGTTATTTAGATGTCTTAATTCAAAGGTAATATTGTGGGCAACCAAAGTTTTTGAACTAGAACAAAACTCTAAAAAATCTTCATCTTCACTAAAATAAGAACAATAAGATTTATCTTTTCTATAATCAAGTATTAACTCAGGAGTTAGTCTATGAACTGCATAAGAATAATAATTTACTGGGTATCTTGAAAGATAATATCTATGGAATTTATCCAAAATATTAAAATCCTTATCTATCCTAACAGCAGCCACTTCTATCACATCACCAATATTACTTGTATTTGTTTCAAAATCTAAAATTATCACTATCTTTATTCTCTTTTTTTTAATTATTTTATAAAAAATAATTTTTCTAATTTACCCTAATTATATCAAAACTTAATAATAATTTAATCTTTAAAGGAATAAAATTTATTAAAAGATAAAAGGAGTATATTATGCAAGTAAATTCAAACTCTGCCATAAACCAAAATGTTTATCTAAATCTTAATCAAAGTCTAAATAGAATTGCAACTGGAGTTGAGTTAAATCAATCTAGTGATAATGCCTCTGGTTTGTCAATTGCAAATAGTTTGTTAACTCAAGCAAATGGTTATTCTCAGGCTATTGAAAATGCTAATTCAGCAGTTGCTGCAACACAGATTGCTTCAAGTGCAACAAATGAACAATCTCGGATTCTTGATAATGTAAAAGAAAAACTTCTTCAAGCTTCAACAGCTACAACAAGCCAAGAAGGAAGAGATGCTATTTTAAAAGAGATAAAATCTCAATTAGATCAGTTTGATAAGATAGCTAGTGGAACAAACTATAATGGTCAAACTCTACTTCAGAAAAGTTCAACTGATAAGTCAGCTTCTGATGTTCAACAATATCAAACTGGGATAAATGGAAATAAAATAATTGAAAATTCAAGTGTACAATCTAACACTCAAGGTTTAGGTTTAACTGCTCTTGTAAATCAAGATTCAACAACATTTTCAGCTACTGATGCTTCAAATTTCCTAAGTAGTATAGACAAAGCAATGACAGGATTAAGTGATATAAGAAGTGAATTTGGTTCTACTCAAAAACAACTTGAAAGTTCAAGTAGAAATTTAGTTTCTCAACAAACAAGCACTTTAAATGCTGCTTCTTTATTTGAAACTAATTATGCAAAAGAGACAGCTAATTTTTCTAAACAAAATATTCTTTCTCAAATTGGTGCGTATGGACAAGCTCAAGCTAACAATATAAACCAACAATCTGTATTAAGACTTCTTAGCTAAAAAATCCATTTTATAAAAAAAAGGTTCAAGTTTAAACTTGAACCTTTTTTTATCTTCCGTGATGTCCTCTGTGATGTCCATGGTCATGGTGATGACCACGATCATAATAATAGTGTCTATTAGGATATCTATCATAATTTTGATATATAATCGTAACTGGCGGTGGCGCTGGTCTTCTTTCATAAACAACATATCTATCATAATCATCATAGTAATTATTTCTTATATATGTTGTTGATCTTTCATAATTGTTATTATATGAGTTGTTATCATAATAACCATTTGAATAAGATGGTGTTCTAGTGCTGTTTGCAATACCTGCACCTATAAGTCCACCTGCAACCCTTGCAACGTCTCTACCATTTCCTTTTCCAACTTGATTACCAATTGCAACTCCAATAGTAGCCCCAACTAATGTATCAAGCCCAATTGAATTATTATCTGCAAAAAGTAAAGAACTTGAAATAATAAGTGTTGCTAATATCTTTTTCATTTTATAACTCCTGTTATATTTTATGATGAAAGTATAAGTATCAATTGTGAATCTATTGTGAATATTTTTTTATTTTAATTTATCAAATATTTTATATTCATTCCAATAAATATCTAGGGCTTCCATCAACTTATCATCGGACAAATTTGTCTTCTTTTTTATACCAAATCTTGTGATAAAAGACTCAGCCATAATTGTTTTTTCTACTGTTGGATTTTTCATATAATCAAACATAGCTTTTTTTACATCTTTTTCACTACTGTATTTTAACAAATATCTGTAAAAATATTTATCAATTGTAACAGGTAATTTTGAATGACATTTTACACAATTTGATTCATAAATATTTTCTTCATTATCCGCAGCTTTTAAAGAGATAATCATTAAAAATAAAATTAAAAAAACTTTTACCATGTTATTTCCACCGTAGTTCCAATATCAATCTGAGATTTTATATCAATTTTTAGGTTGTACTCTTTTGCTATTAAAGAGACAATATTTAAACCAATACCAAATCCACCAACACTTTTATCAAATCTTGAATATCTTTCAAAAAGAGTTTTTAAATTCTCTTTTTCTATTCCTTTTCCACTGTCTTCAATACTTAAGATATTATCATCTAAATTAACTTTTATGAAACCAGCGATTTTATTGTATTTTATAGCATTTGATAAAATATTATCTATTAATTTAGTTATCTTTTTCATATCACAAACGATAAAAACATCATCTTTTATATTTAAATCAAAATTTATTTTTTTCATAGTTGCAATACTATTAAAATACTCAACCCTTTGTTTTAGAACATTTGAAAGATTTATCTCTTCATTATTTGAAATAATTTGATTATTTAAAGTAACAAATGTTAAATCCTCATAAATATTTGAAATAGTTTTTGCCCCTATTTCTATTCTATTTATCTTTTTTAATAATCTTTCATCTAAAGAACTTTTATCAATCATCTCAATATTTGTAATAATTGCTGTAACTGGAGTATTTAACTCATGGGTTGTATCTTTTATAAATCTATCAAGTAGATGTAATGCATCTCTCATTGGTTTTAAAAACAGTCTTAAAATGAAATAACCCAAAATCATCATAAAAATAAATGCCAATAAAAAACTTACAGCAATTTTATATCTAATTTGCTCAAACCAAACACCATCATCTGGAACTTCAACTATTATATATTTACTTCCTAAATAGTACGATTCTGGTTCTTTTATAAAATGTATTTGATTATGACTTAAATAAATAATCTCATCTAAACTTACATTTTTAGATTTAAGAGTTGAAAAAATCTTTTTTTTATCACTATCAAAAATTGCTGATTCAAATCTCTCATCTCTTGGATAAATATTGTTTTTATCAATATTAACATGCAAATCTTTTAATCTAAAAACCAAATCATTTGAATAATTTTGTAAAATTTGTCTTTTTTCTTGAAGCATTAAATCTTTTTGGAATTGGTAATATAAAAAAGATACTACACCCAAAATTACTAAAACAAGAAAAGAGTATAAAAAACTAAAACTTAATAAAGTTCTAGTTTCACTTTTGGTTAAATCTATACCCGAGTTTTTTAAGACTGACAATTTTATCTTTCCCTAATATTTTTCTAAGATTTTTTATATAAGTTCTTAAAGAGTTATCACTATACTCTTCATCATAATCCCAAACATAAGCATAAATTCTATCATGAACTAAAAGTTCATTTGGGTGTTGTAAAAAGAATTTCAGAAGTTTTAACTCTTTTAAATTAAGTTTTATCAGCTCATCGCCATCTTTTAATTCACTTGAGATTGAATTAAAAGTTATAGTATCAGTTATATTTATATTTTCACCTTTTTGTGAAAACTCTCTTTTTAGTATTGTTTGAATACGGATTAACAACTCTTTTAATTCAAATGGTTTTCTAATATAATCATCACAACCACTAGAATATCCCTGCTCTAGCGAATCCATAGAGTTTAAAGATGTGATAAAAATTGCAGGTGTATTATTGTCTTCTTTTCGAACTTCTTTTAATACTTGAAAACCATTTTTATTTGGTACATTTACATCAAGTAATAATAAATCAAAACAATTTTCATAAATTGAAGAAAGTGCCTCTTCACCATCATAAACACAAACTACTTCAAAACCTTTTTCTTCAAGATAATCACAAACTGTATCACTTAAATTTAAGTCATCTTCTAATAGTAATATTTTATTTTTCATTTTGTTTTAACTCTTCTATACTTTGTTCAAATTGAAGTTTTTCTTCTGCTGTCATCGTTGGAATTCGTGAATTCAACTCTTTGATAAATTGAGCTTTATTTTCCTCTTTTACATAACCAATAATTGCTATTAGTTCTTGAGTACTCATTTCTGAATAATCTTCTTGTTTTGCAAAAACAAAAGTGAACAATAAAAGAAATATTAAGGCAATTTTTTTCATTTTTTTAACTCTATTTTTTATTTTGATTGTAGCATATTAAATGTATAATAATCGTAGATAAATTATATCCAGCTTTTATAAATCAAAAAAAAGATATTAATGTTTAAAAATATTAGGAATGGAAATGAAAAAATTAAAATTTTTAAATGTTTGTTATGATACAAAAACTCTTAATACTGAATTTGCTAATTATATATCTTCTCACATAGATAATTTTTTAGAATATGAAGATCATGATGAATTAATTGAAATAATAGATAAAAACGATGTTCATTTTGTGATTACAAAATATAACTTTGAACTTTTAAAACAAATTAGAGTTCTAAATAAACAAATACAAATTATTGCTGTTTTGGATGAATTAAATCATACTCATTTATTGGAGAGTTTAGAGATAAAACATCTGAAATTTATTCAAAGTTTAGATTCAATGAATGATTTTATAGATGCTTTAAAAGATTGTGTGAAAAATATAGATTCAAATAAATCTAATATCATAAATTTAAAAAATGGTTTTGTTTATGATTATTACAATAAATCTTTATTCAAAGATAATACTATTATTTCTTTAACAAAAAAAGAACTTTTATTTTTGGATTTTTTAATAAAAAACCACGATTCTTCAATGAGTTATGAAGAGATAAATTCAAATATTTGGAATGGTTTTATGACAAATGATTCATTAAGATCTTTAGTAAAAGAACTAAGAAAAAAGACATATAAAGAGCTTATTAAAAATGTATCGGGTATTGGATATAGAATAGATACTACACAATAATGAATGAAAAAATATCTTTAAAATATATATTTAAACTTCTCCTTGATAATAAAAAATCACTTATAATTGGGCAGATTATCACAATAATTGCCATAATTGTAAGTGTTCCAATTCCTTTACTTTTACCTCTTTTAGTTGATGAAGTATTACTTAATAAACCTGATTTTTTTGTAAATAATATAAATGAACTTTTTGGAAGTGTAAGTGCTTTTTATTATATTGCTATTGTAACAATCATTGTTTTATTACTTCGTGTGATTTATTTTTT
>JAQUIV010000028.1:0-9972 GCA_028681275.1 Aliarcobacter sp. | reverse complement strand
TTTCAAAACAATATAAATGAGACTTTGGACTTATTTGGACAAATAAAAGCTAGTAATAAAGAGAGTTTTTTCTTTCAAGACTCTATTTCTAAAGCTTCTAATATTCAAAAAACTTCAAATGAATTTAACTATAAAAGTGTAGCTTATGAAAGATTTTCATTTACAATTTTTCTAATTGCCTTTGAAATCTTTAGAGCTGTTGGACTTTTACTTGTAGTTTATAGCGATTTATCTATTGGTTTAATGTTTGCTATGTTTGGTTATATTTGGTTTATTATGACTCCTGTTCAAGATATTTTAACTATTCAATACTCATATGCTAGTGCAAAAACTGCGATGAATAGAATAAATAAAATCTTAGATTTAAAAACAGAAAAAAACGGAACTTTAACCCTAAATTCAAACTCTAAAAAAGTAGATATTTCAATAAAAGATTTAGGTTTTTCTTACAATGAAGATAAAGAAGTTTTAAAAAATATCTCTTTTGATATAAAATCTGGTGAAAAAGTGGCGATTATAGGAGCAAGTGGAAGTGGAAAAACTACAATTGCAAATATAATTTCAGGCTTTTATTCTAAAAATTCTGGAGATATTTTTTATAATAATATTAGTATTGATGATTTAAATAGACAAAACTTGAGAGAAAATATCTTTTTAGTTTTACAAATGCCTATTTTGTTTAACAATAGTTTACGATTTAATATTACAATGGGAAATGAAAATATAAGTGATGTTGAAATTTTTAAAGCCCTAAAAATAGCTCAACTTTATGAAACAGTAGAAAATATGCCAAATGGTCTTGAAACTCTTGTTGGAAAACATGGAATTAGACTAAGTGGAGGTCAGCGACAAAGATTATCAATAGCAAGAATGATTATAGCAAATCCTGCTGTTGTAATATTTGATGAATCAACTTCTGCTTTAGATGTTCATACAGAAGTAAAACTTTTCAGTGAATTGGAAGAGTTTTTAAAAGAAAAAACCGTAATTACAATAGCTCATAGATTAAGTACAGTAAAAAATGCTGATATGATTTATGTAATAGATGATGGAAAACTTGTACAAAGTGGAAATCATAAAGAGTTAGAAGAACAAGAAGGACACTATTTGGAGTTTGTAAAAAAACAGCTAATTTAGAGTTTTTCAACTATAATTAAATAAATATTTTAAAGGATTATTTTGTTAGATTCAAGCAGTTTAAAAAACTATTTTTTCTATTTTGCAACTTTTGTTGTGATAATAGCAGGCGTAAAAATGGCAAGTGAAGTGGTAGTTATACTTTTTTTAGCTATTTTCATATCTTCGATATTTTCATCACTTTTAAATGTTTTACAAAAAAAAAGAATTGGAAAGTTTTTCTCTTATTTGATTATTTTAATAATAGTACTTTTAGTAAGTTTTTTATTTGCTTATGTAGTAAACATCTCTTTAAACGATTTTATTTTAAACCTTCCAGCATATGAAGAAAAATTTAAAACTACTGTTTTAAGTTTTATTCAATTTGCACAAATATCAGGTTTTCAAATAGATAACCAAAAAATATTAGACACACTAAACTTTGGCTCTTTTTTTGGATTCTCAACAAATATTTTAGGATCTATTGGGACTTTTTTATCTAAGTTTTTATTAGTAATTATTGGTGTTGCTTTTATATTAGCAGAAGCAAAATCTTTTCAGACAAAATTAAAAGTAATCTTTAGAAACAATGCAAAAAAACTGCAACAATTTAACCTATTTTCATACAATATTCAAAAATATTTTTTAGTTAAATCTTTTACAAGTTTTTTAACAGGATTTATAATAGCAATTATGTTATCTTTTTTTGGTGTTGATTATCCAATTTTATGGGGAGTAATTGCAATGTTATTTAACTTTATTCCTGTTATTGGATCAATTATCGCTTCTATCCCTGCTATTTTATTAGCTTTGATGAGTTTAGATTTAGATGCAACTATTTGGGTTACAGTTTTATATGTTGTAATAAATATCTCAATAAGTAATATTTTAGAGCCAAAACTTATGGGAAAAGAGTTGGGACTTTCACCTTTAGTTATATTCTTTTCATTGATTTTTTGGGGTTATATTTTAGGAATTGTTGGAATGTTTTTAGCAGTTCCAATTACAATGACTTTAAAAATTGCTTTTGATTCAAATACAAATACCCAATGGATTGGAATATTAATGTCAGATTTATCGAAAAAAAGAGAAAAAAAGAAAGAGTCTATTAATTAAATAGACTCTTTAATTTTTTAGAAATGGTAATATACTCCAGCGTAAGCACCACTAATTTCAATATCAGAATAAACATCACTTAAATCATCAAGTTCTAGTTTTTCATATCTATAACCTACTGTTGCTCCTAATCCAAAAGATGTTTCATAAGAAACTCCACCTTTTAAATCATAAAAGTTATTAGCATCATAACCGATATAACTAACATCAGTTTCAACTGATAATCCACTAAAAGGTAAATCAAATTTAGCTTTTGCATAAACCATAGGGATAACATATGCTAAATCTTTTGAAGATGATGTTGCACCTAAAGAATCGTTCATATCAACAGAAGCATCAAGATATTTTCCATTAATACCAAAATCAAAATTTACCCAATTATCTAATAATTCATAATATAAAATAAAATCTGTTTGGTTTAGTTTTATATTTGAACTTACAGTCCCACCATATACATTATTATTAAAAGTAACATTTGCATTTTTAGAAGATGCTTCATCAATAGTTGTATGTTGAATTTTTAAGTTTGGAATTAAAGGAACTGGATGTTCAAAACTTGCCCATAAAAAATTTGTATTTAAATCTCCGTATCCTAAATCTTTTTCTAAATCAATAGAACTTCCTCTATATTGAACATTTCCAGAAGTTTTTGCACCCCAATAAGCAGCTCCAGCTTCAAAACCTATTGTATCTGCATTTGAACTTAATGCAAAAATTGCACCAAAAGACAATAAAACCATACTCTTTTTCATAATTATTTCCCTTTTTTTATTTTTTGGAATAATACACAAAAATTATTAATATTTAGACATCATCCTATCTATTTTTTCATTTGATTTAATTATTTTATCAAGAGCTATTTCTTCATTTAAAATTTGAGAATAAATCGTATCAACTATCTCTTTTAATGAAACAGGTTTAGCTAATTGATTTGCAAATAAAAGCATATTTACACCTGAATTAATGGCTAAAGTTAGAGTCTCTTTTAAATCATAATGTTTTGATATTGCACTCATTTGTAAATCATCACTGATTAACACACCCTCATATCCCAATTTATATCTTAATAACTTTGTATTAATTTCATAAGAAAGAGTTGCTGGATAATTTTTATCTAAATTTTTATTAAAAACATGAGCTGACATTATCATATCAACTTTATTATTTTGAATAAAATATTTATATGGCTCTAACTCTTTTGGACTCCATGTAGTTGAAATATCAACAAATCCTAAATGAGAATCACCTAAAGATGAACCATGACCAGGAAAATGTTTTAAAACAGAGATAATTTTTTGTTTTTTTAACTCATCAACAAATATTGATGAATATTTAATAACTTCCTTTGAAGATTCCCCAAAAGAACGCCCCCTTGTAACAATTACTTTATTTTCTTTATTAATTGCCAAATCAACAACTGGTGCAAAATCAGTATTTATTCCTGATTCTTTTAAATCTTTAGCCAATAAAGCATAACTTTGTTTTGCAAAAGTTTCACCTTTAAGGGCTACTTCACTAGCTTTTGGAGTATTTACAAAACCATCACTACTTTTTAATCTTTGAACTATTCCACCCTCTTGGTCAATAGAGATTAAAAGTTTTTGTTTTGAAATAGCTTGTAGTTGAGAAGTTAGTTTTTTTAGTTGTTCTTTATCTCTTACATTTTTTACTTTTTGTTTATCATTTGGGTCTTTATCAAATAAAATAACTCCACCAAGTCCTGATTTTACATTTTTATATATTTCATCATTTGGACTTACTGTTTCTCCATTAAAACCTAAAACCACCATTTTAGAAATCATTCTTTCTATTTCTTGTTTTGTATAATTTTCACTTGCAAATAAACTATTACAAATTGAAAAAACTAAAACCACTAAAATAAAAACTTTTTTTTGCATAACTACCCTTTTAATCAACTTTATTCCCATCTTTAAGTAAATATCTTTGAGAAGAGATAACAGATAAATATCTAACAACTAATAAAAATATAATAACTCCCGATAAAATCAAAAGATTAAAATTTACAGGACTTGATAATACCGCTTCAATTGTATTTAACTCTTCTTTATTTATCTTTACTACATTTACGATAAATTCCCTCAATGCTAATATTATAAAAGCATCAACAAGTAAACTCAAAGTTACTCTTTGTTCTCTTATATAATTTGCAACTGCCCTTACAATTTCAAGAAAAATAATAAAATAAAGCATATAAATAATAAAATCCATAAGTTTATCCAAAGAGAGTGCTATTAAAAATAATATAGCTGCTACTGATAATTCTATGTATAATTTATCTGAAAAAAAATTCAATAGTGTTCTTTTCATAAATACTCCTCTGATTTTTACGTTGAGGGATTATAACGAATTTAAGCAAAATAAAAAAAAGTATTCTATTTATTGAATATTAAAAAAATGAACAGACATCTTTGCTCCATAAAGTTTTTTATCTTCGACCATAAAAACTTCATTTTGTGTTGAGAGTTCTGTATTAAATTGATTTTTGAGTATTTTATTTGTTATAAAAAGTCCCATTCCTGAACCACTATGTACTTTTTTTCTACTAAAATATGGTTCAAATATTTTATCTTTTATAAGCTCATCTATTCCCTTGCCACTATCAAGAATACTAAATATAAAATCTTTATTTTCACCCTTTTTAGTTTCAATAAGTATATACCTTTTTTCAATATCTTCTTGATTTTCAATAATTGCTTCGATGCTATTTGTGAGTAAATTTAGTATTATTTGTTCAAAAAGAATTTGATTCTGATTCATAAAAATCTCTTTTGTATGATTAATGATAGTTATATTATTTGAAATAATTTCATTTTCCAAAATCTCAATAGCATTTTCAACCGTTTCAATTAATGAAAAATTTTTTGTATGTGTTGAAATTGAACTACTAAACATCGTGATAAAATCATCAATCATAAGAGAAAGTGCTTGTGTTGTATGAACGATTTCTGTGAGTTCTTTTGTCAATTTTTCTTTTGAGGTATTATCTGTTTCAAGATTAAAAAGCATAGCACTTGATTCTAATGAAAGAAGATTTAATGGCTGTCTCCAATGATGGGAAATAGTTTTAAGAATCAATTCCATGGCTTCAATTCTCTCTTCTATCTTCAATTTAGTATCATAACTTAGCACTTTACAAATTGTATCAATGGGATTTAGAAGACTTTCAAGACTTAAAATAGGTTTTATAATATATTTATCAATTCCCAGATTTATAGCTTCAAGCAAAAGATTATTTTCATTAAAAGCAGTAATAAAAATAATATTTTGTTTTGGATTAAGTTTTTTTATCTCTTTTGCCATCTCTATGCCATTCATATTTGGCATTTGAATATCACTAATAACAATATCTGGAAGATGCTTTTTATAAAGTTCTAATCCCTCAACTCCATCGTAAGCAACAAAAATAGTTTTTATTTTTGTTTTTAAAAGTGTTTGAATTAACTCCACACTCTCTTTTTCATCTTCCACATATAAAATAGTATAGTTTTTTAAATTTTCAAAATCACTCATCTATTAAGACCAAAAATAACTTTAAAGGTTGTTCCTTTATCTTTATTTTCAACAACTATTTGACCGCCCATATTCCGCTCAATTATCATTTTAGACATATAAAGACCAAGTCCTGTGCCTTGTGATTCAAATTTTGTTGTAAAATAAGGTTCAAAAATCTTATCAATTATATTTAATTCAATTCCACCACCATTATCTGAAACTTCTAAAATTATCTCTGTGTCATTTTTAATAGTTTTTAACTCAATTATTCCTATGCTTTTATTATTTAATGTTTTTAAAATAGCATCTTTTGCATTGTTAATTAAATTTATTAAAACCTGTTCAAATTCCGATTTAAAATTAAATAAAGATAATTCGGCATCTATACTATTTTTGATAATTATATTTTTTTCTTTGAGTTCTGATTCAATCATGCCTAAAACTTTTTGAAGACTATTAGAGATAAAAAACTTCTCTTTATTTTTATTGGGTTTAAAAAAGTCTCTAAAATCATTTATTGTTTGGCTCATTTGTTGAATTACATTGTTACTTTTTTCTCTAAATTCTTGAATATCCTCTTTTGAAAGATATTCTTTTGATTCTAAAGTGATGTTGTAAAGTGAAAGAGTATTAAGTGGTTGTCTCCACTGATGAGCTATTGCACTTATCATTTCACCCATTGCAGCTGATTTAGATTGACTTAAAAGAAGTTCATCTTGTTTTCGTATCTGCTCAATTCTTTGTTCAACCTCTTTTTTTAAAGTGGCTTCATAAGTTACTTGACTTGTAATATCATTTAATGAAATAAGATACCCTTTTTGAGTCTCATTTAAATCTATTTGTTTAAGTGTTATTTTAAAGTGATAAATAGAACCTTTTATATTGATTTTTACTTTTTTTTCATTTGTAGAAACAAGAAGTTGATTAATCCAATTTTGAGGATTTTCTGGATTGTAAACAATATATTCTAAATCATCTTCATCATTTTGGAATAATTCACAAACACAATGATATTGATTTTTAAATTGTTCTAAAGAAAGATTAAAATATCGATTAAAAGCACCATTAACTTCAAGAAGTTCAACTCCATCACTAATCAAAATCATATTATCAACTGTATCAAAAATAGTATCAAGTTTTTGTTTTTGAAGATTTAGAATCATTGTGTCTTTGTATTTTTGATCCACATCGATAATAACTCCTACTACTTTATGAGTTCCTTCAATTTGAACAATTTTGATATAAATATGAATAAATTTCAAAACATTATCTTTTGTAATAACTTTTAATGCCATATCATATTTTTTTTGCTCTTTAAGAAACTCTTCATATCCTTGCATGAAATTTTCTAGTTGATTTGGAAGAATTATTGTTTGTAAAAATCCAAAAATATCTTTTTCATATTTTACAATCTCATTTTTCTGATAACCTAAAATATTGGCAAATTTTGTACTAAAAAATCCTTTTTTACTGCTTTGAAGAAAATATTCAAAAATCCCACCATCTGTTGATTCTAGTGCTGTTTCAAATCTTTTTGTAGTTACTAAAAGTTTGTCTTTTTTTGCATTTAGAAGATTATTTGTTTTTTCTATTTCGATTGATTTATCTTCAAGTTCTTTATTTATGTGATTGAGTTCAGAATAAGCTGTTTGCAACTCTTCATTACTACTTTGTAACTCTTCGTTTGAAGTTTCAAGCTCTTCATTACTACTTTGAAGTTCCTCGTTACTACTTTGAAGTTCTTCATTTAAACTTTGCATCTCTTCATTTGAAGTTTCAAGTTCTTCTATTACTGTTTGAAGATGTTCTTTTGTAGTTTTAAGTTCAAATTCAAGCTCTTTTGTTTTCATATTTTCACTATCATCAATAATAGTTCCAATACTTCTAACTTCATACTCTTTTTCCTCAAGAAAACTCACCAAATAAAGTTCTTTATCAATAATATTTAAAAGAGGTGTCACAATAATTTGTACAAAAAGAAGTTCATCTTTTGTTTCAAATCGAATAAAGCGACTTTTTTTACTTGCTCTTTCTTTAAGAGCAATATGTAAAATAGAACGAAGTTCAAGATTAAGTCTGTCATCTATCATTTTAAAGATATTAAAAGTAGCATTTCCAGGACTTACTTTAAGATATGTAAAAAGCTCCTCTTGAAAATATATAATGTCGTGATTGGTATTAATTACCACACTATTTGGTAAAAATATATTTGTTATAGTATCTTTTGTTGCCTCTTGAATAGAATATTCAGTAATATGATTTGTATGATTTGGTATCTCATAAGGTTTTGTTTTATTTTGTAATTGATAAACTAAAAGTGGAGAACTTTTTGTAATTTGAGATTTATAAATCTTCTCTTTTTTATCTACAACTTCAAAAAGTGTTGAGAACTTCCCTACTGATTCTGATTTTCCAAGGAAAAGTATTCCATTTGGATGTAAAGAATAATGAAAAACTGGGAATATCTTTTCTTGAAGTTTTTGATTAAAATAAATAAGTAAATTTCGACAACTTATAAGATTTACTCTCAAAAAAGGTGGGTCAATATTAAGATTATGATGGGAAAAAATCACCATATCTCGGATAGGTTTTATAACATTGTAATGTTGCCCTTGTCGTACGAAATATTTTTTTAAAATAGCACTATCAACATCTTGAAAAGATGCTTCTGGATATTTACTTTTTCTTGCTATTTCAAGGGATTCATCATCTATATCTGTTGCAAAGATTTGAATTTTGTAGTTTAAAAGCTCAAGTCCTAATATTTGATGCAAAATTATAGCTATGGTATAAGCCTCTTCTCCTGTTGAACAACCAGGAATCCATACCCTAATATTTTCTTTATCTTTATTATTTTTTATCATTATTTCAAGGGTTTGTTTAAGCTCATCAAAGGCCTCTTTATCCCTAAAAAAGTAAGTTACACCTATTAAAATATCTTGATACAAAGCATCAACTTCTTTGGCATTTGTTTTTATATAACTAACATAATCTGAAATAGCAATAATTTTAAGTGCAGCCATTCTTCTTGCTAATCTTCTTCTGATTGTTGAGATTTTATAATCTTTAAAATCTACACTTTTTTTCTCTTGTAAAATTTGAAATATATCATTAAATGGATCAAACCTATTTTCATTTATATATTCTATATTTTTATTTTCATAAGAATATTTTGTGATATTCTCTATTTCTTCAACTATTTTAGAAATAGGTAAAACAAAATCAATATTTCCAGTATTAATAGCTGAAATAACCATTCCATCGTATTTTGTACTTTCTGGTTCTTGAGCTATTGTGATACCACCCTCAGCTTTTATAGCACGAACACCGTGACTTCCATCACTTCCTGTTCCACTTAAAATAATTCCAATGGCATTTTCTTTTTGGTCTCTTGCTAAAGATTCAAAAAATATATCAATTGAGGGTTTTGGACCTATTTGTGAAAGAGGTGGTTTGAGATACATTTTCCCATTTTGAACAATCACATCATTGTTTGGAGGAGTAATATATAAAATCTCTGGCTCAATTAAAGAACCATGTTTTATCTCTATTATTTTTTTATTAGTTTGACGGCTTAATAAATCAACCATCATAGATTTATAAGTAGGAGAAAGATGTTGAGCTAAAATAAAAGCACAATTTGTTTCTTTTGGAAGAGCTTTTACAAACTCTTGCAATGCCTCAAGACCACCTGCACTCGCACCAATTCCAACTACTAAAAAAGGTTTTGAGTTTTTCTTTTCAATCATAATTATACGTACCTTTTAACTTAATTGAAAGAATAATAACCTAAAAGAAACACTTATAATATTAAACTTTATGTAATCGTATGTAAAAATACGACATTATTTTTTATTTTTTTATTTTTTAGAGATTAAAAATAGACCTAAGATGTGTTTCTTTGGTATGTATAAAGTTTTTAGGAGTCATTCTTAAGTATTTATTAAATATCTTTGAATGATGTGAATAATCGTAATAAGGATCAGTTTTTATAATTTTTACACTATTTATTGAGCTATAAAAGATACTTATTGCATTTTGGAATTTTATAATGCTAATAAATTGTTTTGGAGTAACTCCTAAAATAGTTTTAAAATCCCTTTGAAGTTTTTTGGGATGTATATTTGTTTGTAGTGATATTTGCTCTACTGTGATATTTCCCTTTGATTCAAGGATAAGATTAAAAATATTTGTTATGTGATTTTCCAAAAAAGTTACATCTAAAAG
>JAQUIV010000132.1 GCA_028681275.1 Aliarcobacter sp. | reverse complement strand
GTGCAATGAAGTTTTGCTTCACCCTCTATTCTTTCTACTAAATCTATTGTTTTCAAAACTATTCCATTAATTTTTTATGAAGTCTATCTATTTTAAAAGTTTTTGCAACTCCACTTATACTTAAGTATGCTCTTTTTGAAATTCCAAGTGGAACTTCATGGGGAATTCCTATATTTTTTTTTGTTTCTAACATATCATTTCGCGGAAAATCAACTTCAGTACATCCAATACAAGGCATTCCAGCTCTTGTTTTTGAGTTAATATCATTCCATAAAATCTTATTACAAGAACTATGTGTCATAGGACCTCGACAACCTTGGTCATAAAAAAGGCATCCCTCTTTTTGTCCAAAATCACCCTCAACTTTCCACTCAAAATACTCATTTCTTGTACATCCATGGTGTGCAAAAGTGCTATAAAGTTCCTTTGGTCGCCCTATTTCGTCTAATAATATTTCCCCATTAACTTTTAAAGTAAATAAAGTTTGTAAAATCCACTCTGGATGAACAGGACAACCTGTAAGATTTATAATATCATGTTTTAAATTTTTACTATTTTCTTCACTAATAGCTTTATTAACACTAGAAATATCATCATTTTGAATAAATTTAGAATGAATTCCACCATAAGAAGCACATGAACCAACAGCAATTATATAGTTTGCTTTTGAAGCTAATTTATTTAGGTGATTAAAAGTAGAATCTTCATTAAGTGTGAAAAAATCTTTGTTTGAAGAAACAGAACCCTCTATTAATAAAAAATCAATTTTTTCTTTTTGATTTAATATCTCTTCAAGCGATTTATCAAGAGTTAAACTTGGATGATATATAAAATCAAAACTATTTAAAAGAAGTTCAAATCTATTTGAATTGGCACTTAATAATGAATGTGTATTTCCATTACAAGTGATTGCACAAAACCAGACAATCGTTGGTTTTTTATTAGTTATCATACTTCAAAGCACGATATATATTTTCAGCAACAGCATCTGAATAAGAGAGTAAATCTTTGTCTAAAACATTTTCTCCACTCAAAAATGCAAAACCACCTAAACATCCCATTATCATACCAAAAGCAGGGAAAAATTCTTGTTCTCTAAACTCTTTTTTACTAGCTCCATCATCAAGTAAAATCATAACTTCAGTTACGAACTCTCCAACACATAAAAAACCTTCACAACCTTGTTTGAATACTTCTCTATTTGATAAATACACCCTTAAAAAATACTCTATTACTTCAGGTGACTTTTGAACATTTTCTAAATATTTTCGTACAAACAGATATATTTTTTCTTTTGATGTTAGATTCATATTATTAATTTCTCTTAGCTCATCGGCTAAAATATTTGTAGAATATTTTATAGCAAATTTTGCCAGTTCCTCTTTTGAAGAGAAGTAGTTATACATATTTCCAACACTCATGCTCATTGCTTTTGCAATATCAGGAATTGTAGTGTTATAAAAACCTTTTTGTGCAAAAAGTTTTAATGCATTTTGAATAATATTGTTTTTTTTGTTTTCTTTAGTTGTAGAAATTTTTTATCCTTCAAGAATAATTTCTGTTTATGATAATACATTTATTGTTAATAAAATATGAATTACAAAAAAATAGTTTATAACTTTCTTATTTTATGCTATTTCGTAATAATCTATAATTTTTATAATAGTTTATAATTTCCATTAAAAGTAAAGCAATTATTCCCATAACCCAATATAAAAACCATTGTGAAATCATGCCAATAAAACCATCTTCTAAAATATAATCTACCACTTGAAAAACAAGAAAAAGCATAACTGTTGTTTGAAAAGAGAAATTACTATTTTTATTAAAATCAACAATTTCATAACCTTTTAGTTTAAATTTAAAATATAAAAAAGTAGCACTAATAGGAATTAAACTTAAAATGTAAAGATATTCATCTTTAATCATTTCAAGAGTTTTATTTTCTCCAAATACAAAAAAATAGATTGAAATAATTGCTACAAAAGTTAAAGGAAAAAGATAAAGTGGTTTATTCAAATTTTTCCTTTAATTTTCTAATAGCGATAAATTGTTTTTTCATTTTATATAATTCATCACTATTTAAAAATTCATCATAAGCCAACAACTCAAAATTATCATCAAAAAAAGTTTTTAATTCATCTTTTTTTAGTAAAAAGTCAGGATTTGAAGATGGTTTTTCATTTAATTCATCTTCCATATAAGTTTCAATAAAAAGTACACCATCGATTTTAAGTGCATTTGAAAGTTTTGGAATAAGATTTCTATCCAAAAAATTTGTCATAACTATCAAATCATAGTTATTTTTAGGTATTTCATATTCATCTAAATCTACAAGTTTACAAGATATATTTTTAAAACCTTTGTTATTTAAAACGTCAAGAGCAACTTGTGAAATATCTAAAGCTTCAACATCAAAACCATTATTTGCTAAATATATAGAGTTTCTTCCAGCTCCTGATGCCACATCAAGAGCTTTTTTTCCTTTTGTTTTTTCAACAATTTTTTTTAAGTTTTTACTTGGCTCTCTATCTTTGAGTAAAGAAGTAGTTTCTTGGTATTTTTTGTCCCATTTCAATTTATCTTTTTGCGACATTTTATCTCTTTATTTATATATTAAAATGGTTTATTAAATATTTATTCAATAATTGTTTGTGTATCAAGTATAGAAAAAGACTCTTCTAAACTACCATCATCTCTGTCTTTTCTTACAAATAATATAGTTCCTATATCTTTTGCAAAATAGATATGATATTCACCATCTACATAACTATCTTTACATGATAATTCCATTACATTATCGTAATTTTTATCTTTAACAGAATATTTTGAGTTAAAAAATTCATTAACTTTATCTTTAATACTCATAGTTTCATAGTAGTTAGTAAATGTACAAACTAATACATTTCCATCTATATCGCTCTCTTCAATAACTTTATCTTTGATTTTTATGTTTCTTTTATAAGAAGAAATTTGTTGTTCATCTACATAAAAATTCTCTTTTATGTCATTTTGGAAAATATTATATTTTAAATCAACACTTTTAGAAGAAAGCATTGTTTTATAATTTTGTTTATTTATATCCTCAAAAAAAGTATATTGTTCTATTTGGTTTAAATCTGTCTTGTTTTTCTTATATAGATTAAAATCTGTATAAGCACTTGTTCTTGATCCATCATTATATTGTTCTGTAAAATTTTTATTTAAAACAATTTTATTCTCATTTAAACTTTTAACATTAAACCAATGATTAGCTAAATCATAACTGTTCATACTAAGATCTTTTTGAACACAACCTGTAAATAGGGCTAAAACGGCAATTGCACATATATTTTTTTTGAACATAATTTCTTCTTTCAATTATAAATTTATTTAATACAAAATCCCTAAATAAAAAAAAACCGAGGGTTAAAACCTCGGTTTTTAAATCACCATAAATAACTATTAAGAGTGAACTAAGTTAGTTAATTGTGCAGAAGTAACTTGGTGGAAGTTTAAGTATTTATAAACACCATCTCTGTTTTTCTCTGTAATTTTCTTAGGTACGATTTCCATATATTCTTCAACAGATGGTAATCTTCCTAAAAGTGCAGCAACAGCAGCAACTTCAGCAGATCCTAAATAAACTTGAGAGTTTTTACCAAGTCTGTTATCGAAGTTTCTTGTAGACGTAGAGAATACAGCAGAACCTTCAGAAACTTGAGCTTGGTTACCCATACATAAAGAACATCCTGGAATTTCAAGTCTAGCACCAGCTGCTGCGAATACTGCATAGTATCCTTCTTCAGTTAATTGCTCTTTATCCATTTTTGTTGGTGGTGCAACCCATAGTTTAGCAGGAACTTCACCCTCACCTTTAAGTACTTCACCTAAAGCTCTGAATAATCCGATATTAGTCATACAAGAACCTACGAATACTTCGTCGATTTTTTTAATTCTTTTTGGATCATTGTTGATGTTTGTTAATGTATCAACATCATCTGGATCGTTTGGAC
>JAQUIV010000131.1 GCA_028681275.1 Aliarcobacter sp. | reverse complement strand
TGGATTAAAGAGTAAGGAGCATTTTTAAATAAATAATCATAAGTTGGTGTATTAGCAGTTGCAAAAGCATTAAAATTTTCTGAAGAATTATGCCCTATACCATCTGTTATTATTAGTAATGTTTTATTTGTCATGGTTTAAACCTTTTAAAAAGTATAATATATTATAATCGCGCAATTATATCAAAATCAAGGTTCAAGTTTGTTTTATTGGTTATATAGACATTTAGAGATTAATATCTTTCAATATATTTCTGTTCGTGCAGGGATGAGTTTTTTTATTGCTTTTGTTTTAACAATGTATTTAATGCCAAAATTTATAAAATGGGCTAAGTCAAAAAAAGCTTCTCAACCAATTTATGAACATGCACCACAAGGTCATCAAGCAAAAGTAGGAACACCAACAATGGGTGGAGTAGTTTTTATTTTCTCAACAATTGTAGCCACTCTTTTGACTGCAAAATTAAATAATTTTTATGTTATAGGCGGATTATTAACTTTAGCCCTTTATTCATTTATTGGAATGCAAGATGATTATTCAAAAATTTCAAAAGAGAAAAATTCAGCTGGTTTAAGTGCAAGGGCAAAATTAATATTACAATTTATTTGTGCTTTTGTGATAGGTTATATGCTTTATTATTTTGCACATACAACAGAGTTATACACACCTTTTTATAAGTTACCTTTATTTGATATGGGGATTTTTGCAATTGTATTATGGATGTTAGTTATCGTAGCTTCATCAAATGCAGTTAATTTAACAGATGGATTAGATGGTTTAGCAACAGTTCCATCTATTATGGCATTTGTTTCACTTTCAGTGTTAGTTTATATAACAGGACATGCAGTGTTTTCTTCATATTTATTGTTACCAAATATTCAAATTGCTGGTGAATTGGTAGTTATGGGAAGTGCTATTTGTGGAGCTTTAATTGCTTTTTTATGGTTTAATTCTCATCCTGCTGAAATATTTATGGGTGATTCAGGTTCTCTTCCTTTAGGGGCTTTTATGGGTTATATGGCAATAGTTGCTAAATCTGAATTATTATTGTTAGCAATAGGATTTATTTTTGTTTTAGAAACTGTATCTGTAATTTTACAAGTTGGTTCTTATAAATTAAGACAAAAAAGAGTTTTTTTAATGGCACCGATTCATCATCACTTTGAACAAAAGGGTTGGAAAGAGAATAAAATAATTGTTAGATTTTGGATAATTTCATTTATGACAAATCTAATTGCTCTATTAAGTTTAAAAATCAGATAAAGAAAAACAATGACTACAAATAATGAAAAGATAAGAATATTAGGAAAAGGAATTACTGCTCTTGCATTAAAAGACAAATTTCCTAATGCAACATTATATGATGATAATGATTTTAATCAATATGATTTAAACTCAAATGAATTTACAGTTGTAAGTCCAGGAATTCCTCCATATAATAATATGGTTTTAAATTCAAAAAATTTAATTAGTGATTATGACTTATTTGCTTCAGTTATGCCTTTTTCAATTTGGATTTCAGGAACAAATGGAAAAACAACTACAACTCAAATGACTCAGCACTTGTTAAAAGAGTATGGTTCAATTTATGGTGGAAATATTGGTGTACCTCTTAGTCATTTAGATGAAAAAGCACCTATTTGGATTTTAGAAACTTCTTCTTTTACTTTACATTATACAAACAAAACAAAACCAAATATTTATATCTTACTTCCAATTTCAGAAGATCATATAACTTGGCATGGTTCTTTTGAAGAGTATAAAAATGCAAAATTAAAACCATTATCACTAATGAATGAAAATGATATAGCAATAATTCCAGCTGAATTTAAAGAGTTTAAAACAGATGCTCATGTGATAACTTATAGTACTAGTGATGATTTATGTACACATTTTGGTATTGATAAATCAAAAATTAAATTTAAAGAGCCATTTTTATTAGATGCAATTTTAGCTATGAGTGCAAATAAAATTATATTTGATGAGATTAACTATGATCTTATAAATCAATTTGTAATAGATAAACATAAAGTAGAAGAATTTAGAGATTTTAAAAATAGATTATGGATAGATGATAGTAAAGCAACAAATGTAGATGCTACTATAAATGCAATAGTTCCATATAATGATAAAAATATACATATAATCTTAGGTGGAGATGATAAAGGTGCAAACTTGGTTCCACTTTTTGAAAACATAAAAGATTTGGACATTCATGTTTATGCAATAGGTAGTAATACAGAAAAGATTGTTAAATATTGTAAACAATATAATATAAATGTTGAAAGTTGCACTTATTTAAATATTGCAGTATCAAAAATTGATTTAGCTTTAAAAGAAAATTCAGTTGCAATGTTATCTCCAGCAGCAGCTTCTTTGGATCAATTTAAATCATATGCTCATAGAGGAGATGAATTTAAGAATTTAGTGAGTTCTTTAAGTTTAAATTAATAATTTAACTTGTATAATCTCACTCCAATTTGCTTGGGTTCGATAGCTCAGTCGGTAGAGCAAAGGATTGAAAATCCTTGTGTCGACAGTTCGATTCTGTCTCGAACCACCATTTTGTGGATGCTGGTGTAGCTCAGTTGGCTAGAGCAGCTGATTTGTAATCAGCAGGTCGGGGGTTCGACTCCCTTCACCAGCTCCATTTTCGTCGTGCGTCTTCTTTTAAAGAACAGCGCTTGACCAGAACAATAATATTTTTCAACGGTGAGGTTGGAGAGTGGTCAAATCCTGCGGACTGTAAATCCGCCGCCTACGGCTTCGAAGGTTCGAATCCTTCTCTCACCACCACGCAAATGTTGCGGGAGTAGCTCAGTTGGCTAGAGCTTCTGCCTTCCAAGCAGACTGTCGCGAGTTCGAGTCTCGTCTCCCGCTCCATTTATTTATTGATTACTGGGAGCTGAGTTATAAGCACAAATATTTTTTTATAACTCTTATATGTATTATGTCTTCCATTAAAGTTTTTTTCAGTATTTTTTAAATATAATACGCACACAATTTTTATTGTGTAATTTAAATAAATCAAATCCCCTCTGAATAGAGAAGCCAAATGGGCTTATCTACTCAGAGGGCAATAACCAAAATTTAGAAGGGGAATTCTATGGCAAAAGAAAAGTTTTCAAGAAACAAACCACACGTTAATATCGGTACAATTGGTCACGTTGACCACGGTAAAACTACATTAACAGCAGCAATCTCAGCAGTATTATCTGTAAGAGATGGTGGAACAATGATGGATTACGATCAAATCGATAATGCACCAGAAGAAAGAGAAAGAGGAATTACTATTGCTACTTCTCATATTGAGTATGAAACAAAAAATAGACATTACGCTCACGTAGATTGTCCAGGTCACGCCGATTATGTTAAAAACATGATTACTGGTGCTGCTCAAATGGATGGTGCTATTATCGTTATCGCTGCAACTGATGGTCCTATGGCTCAAACAAGAGAGCACATCTTATTATCAAAACAAGTAGGTGTTCCTTACATCGTTGTTTTCTTAAATAAAGAAGATCAATTAGATGAAGAAGATAGAGAAGAGATGTTAGAACTTGTTGAAATGGAAGTTAGAGAACTATTATCTACTTATGATTTCCCAGGTGATGACACTCCTATCGTTGCTGGATCTGCATTCCAAGCGTTAGAAGAAGCTAAAGCTGGTTCTATTGGTGTTTGGGGACAAAAAATTCTTGCATTAATGGACGCAGTTGATGAATATATTCCAACTCCAGAAAGAGATGTTGATCAAGATTTCTTAATGCCAGTTGAAGATGTTTTCTCTATCTCAGGAAGAGGAACTGTTGTTACTGGAAGAATTGAAAAAGGTACAATTAAAATTGGTGAAACTATTGAAATCGTTGGATTCTCTGATACTAAAACAACTACTGTAACTGGTGTTGAAATGTTCAGAAAAGAAATGGAACAAGGTCAAGCTGGTGATAACTGTGGTATTCTTTTAAGAGGTATTAAAAAAGAAGACGTAGAAAGAGGACAAGTTTTATGTAAACCTAAAACAATTA
>JAQUIV010000130.1 GCA_028681275.1 Aliarcobacter sp. | reverse complement strand
AGTTATAGTTTGAGATTTTTATTTGAATGGCTCCGGCACCTGGATTCGAACCAGGGACCAAATGATTAACAGTCATCTACTCTACCGCTGAGCTATGCCGGAACTTGAAGTTTGTTTTTGGAAAATTTATAAATGGCTCCGGCACCTGGATTCGAACCAGGGACCAAATGATTAACAGTCATCTACTCTACCGCTGAGCTATGCCGGAATCTATAAATTTGAACATTAAAAAAGAAGTTATGGCTCCGGCACCTGGATTCGAACCAGGGACCAAATGATTAACAGTCATCTACTCTACCGCTGAGCTATGCCGGAATTTATGACTTCGTCTTTAATGGGTTGGAATTATAGTAAAAAAAGACTTTATTGTCAAGGCTAAAATTATTGTTTTTACAAACATTTATAAAAATCTACGCCACTACTACTTATAATAGTTACAAATTTATCTTTTATTAAACTTTTTAATATAGATTTTGATTCATAATCAAACATATTTTCTATATCTTCATTTGTTAAAGGTCTTCTTTTTAACATCGTAATTATTTCATCTTTAGAAAAACTTTGTATAGATTTATTTTTATTTTTATAAACAATATTTACATTGATATTCTCAAATTTATTTGCAACACTTTCTAAAAATTCATAATTAACTGGTTTTACAGCATATGCAGGAGGTCTATCTATTGTTCCTATATCTACTCTTTTTGGATTTATTTGAATTAATGCTTCATATAATAATGTTGTTTCCACTTCATTATCATTTAAATCTTTAACAAATAAAATCTCTAATACCAAATCATTTTTTGTTTCTTTTGAAAAATTTATCATTGAAGGAACTATTTTTTCAGTTTCTACACTACTATTTATTCTATCTAGTTTTTTAAAACATTTTTCACTTACACAATCAAGTGATAGTTTTACAATATCTATTTTCAAAAGAGTATTAAATATGTCTTTTTTATAAATGGTACTTCCATTTGATAAAATCAAAGTTTTTGTGCTACCTTTTATTTTGTTTATTTCATCTATTAATTCATTTAATTTTGGATATAAAGTTGGTTCACCATTACAAGTCAATGTTAAAACATCAATTTTTGGATGTATTTCAAAATTCTTCTTAATCTCTTTTATAATATCTTCAACACTTGGATATTCGTCCATTTTATCAACTGTTTTTGCACCTTCTAATTCACAATATAAACAATCAAAATTACACTGTTTTTTTGATGGAGATAAATCAACACCTAAAGATATACCAAATCTTCGAGATGGAATTGGTCCAAAAATAATAGAGTTTGAATATGACATGATTTTTCTTTCGATAGTTTAAGTGGGAAAATCCCACCTAATTAGTTAGATTATTTTTTACTTACTCTTTGACACTCTTTTACGAAGTGAATAGCATTTTCAACAGGAACATCAGGTAATATTCCATGTCCTAAATTAAAGATATGTCCTTCACCTTGCATAATATTATGTAAAGCTTCAACACACTTTGTAGTTTTTTCTTTTGAATATAATCTACAAGGTTCCATATTTCCTTGTAAAACATATTTTGAACCTAACTTCTCTTTTGCTAATGCCATTGGAGTTCCCCAATCAACACCAAATACATCAAAGTTTCCATAAACTAAACCTCTTTCAATGAAAGCTGCTACTCCTTTTGGAAACATGATTACTGGGATATGAGGATATTTTTCTTTTAAATATTCTGATATTTCTACCATATATTTCCATGAAAATTCATCATATAATGCTGGTTCAATCGCAGCTGCCCATGAATCAAAGATTTGAACAACATCAGCTCCTGCTTCAATTTGTTTTTCCATGTAATATTTTACAACTTCAGTAACTTTTCTTAATATTTTATGTAAAAGTTCAGGATTTGAATACATCATCTTTTTACAAAGATTATATGTTTTTGTCCCCTGCCCTTCAATCATATATGTTGCAAGTGTCCAAGGAGCTCCCGTAAATCCAATAAGCGCTTTATCTTCCGGTAATTGTTGTTTTAATAATTTAATTGTTTCATAAACATAAGTTAGTTTATTAGCGGCTTCTTCTCCACCTAAAAGTGCATCAACATCAGCTTCAGTTACGATTGGATCTTTAAAAATTGGACCTTCACCTTTGATAAAATCAAGGTGCATTCCCATTTCATTTGGAACTACTAAAATATCTGAAAATAAAATAGCTGCATCCACACCAACAATATCAAGTGGTTGAATTGTAACTTCAGCTGCAAGAGCAGGATTATGACAAAGATTTAAAAAGTTTCCAGCTTGAGCTCTTACTTTCATATATTCAGGAAGATATCTTCCTGCTTGTCTCATCATCCAAACTGGTGTATAAGGAGTTGGTTTTCTAAAACATGCATCTACAAAAATTTTTGACATTTTTATCCTTAAAATAGTCCCTATTTTAAGGGACCAATATTTATATATTTACTTTTTCAAAAGTAACAAAAAATTTAATGTTTTCCAACTTTACCTAAAAAGTAAAGTCCTACTGATAATATTCCAATTGATAACGCAAAATATAACATTTGTAAAGCACCATCATAATTTGTATGTAATACCTTTTGGAAAAAACTAACAATTAAAACCATTACAATAACTTTTGCAATTTTGTCTTTTAATTGATCTAAAGAATGTATAGCAAGTATATTATTTCCAGTTTGAGTCTCTTCTGCTGCATCAATTTTTGAAATAAATAATTCATATATACCAAATGCAAAAATCAACATAACAACAGCAATTAGATATAAATCAACTGCTCCAATAATTTTACTTACAATCTCTTCATGGAAATTCTCAGGATGTAATCCATTTAAATAAACATTTACTGTATAAACTAAAACTTCAAAAATATCTTTTGAAGCTACAACAAAAAGTATTATTGCTCCAATAAGTCCAAAAATAACTGGAAGCAAAACAAAAAGTCTTGCTTTCCACATTGCATTTTCAAAGATTTTTTCTAACATTAGATATCATTTTCCATATCAGCCCATTTTAGAGCGATTCTAACTGCATTTGTAGCAGCCCCTACTCTTACTTGATCCGCAACATTAAAATAATGAATAATATTTGGAGAATAAATATCTTTTCTAATTCTTCCAACATAAGTAATATCTGTATCTGTTGAGATAATTGGCATTGGATATTTTTTGTTTGGTAAATCATCAATAACTTCTACATTTTCAAAGTTATTTAAAACTTCTCTTACTTTATCTAAATCAGCATCTACACCATCTTCAAAAGTAACAGTTAATGATTCACTATGAGATCTTAAAACTGGAACTCTTACACAAGTTGCAGCAATTTGCATTTTTTTGTGCATAATTTTTTGAGTCTCTTTTACCATTTTCATCTCTTCTTTTGTAAACCCATTATCAGTCGCAACATCAATTTGAGGAATTACATTTAAAGCAATTTGATGAGGGAATGCTTTAATTTCTGTTTCATCTAATTTAAATGAAAAAAAGTCTTGCATTTGTTTAACAAGTTCTTCCATACCAGTTTTTCCAGCACCAGAAACAGCCTGATAAGTTGAAACATCTACTCTTTTAATTCCATATAATTCTTCAAGTGGTTTTAAAGATAAAACCATTTGAATTGTTGAACAATTTGGATTTGCAATAATTCCTGATTCTCTCCATGATTTTATATCTTCTGGATTTACTTCAGGTACAACTAAAGGAACTTTTGGATCCATTCTAAAGTGACTTGTATTATCAATTACAACAGCTCCAGCTTCAACTGCAAATTTTGCAAATTTTTCTGAAACTGAACCACCTGCACTAAAAAATGCGATTTCAATATCATTTTCTTCAAAACAAGTTTCTGTTAATTCTAAAACTGTAATCTCTTTATTTTTGAATTCAACTTTTGAACCAGCACTTCTTGAACTTGCTAATGGAACTAATTTATTAATAGGAAAATCATACTCTTCTAAAACTCTGAATAATTCTTCTCCAACAGCGCCAGTAGCTCCTACAACTGCAACATTAAACTTTCTCATTTTTCTACTCTTCCTCATCTTTTTCTAAATTATCAT
>JAQUIV010000027.1:13245-17164 GCA_028681275.1 Aliarcobacter sp. | reverse complement strand
TGGTGGAAAATCACCAAATATCTTCTTAGAATCAATCATGGACGCGGATGATGAATTCTTTGATAAAGCAATTGAAGGTTTAGTATTATTTGCATTTAACTCAGGGGAAGTTTGTACTTGTCCTTCACGTGCATTAATTCAAGAATCAATTTATGAGCCATTTATGGCAAGAGTTCTTGAAAGAGTAAAAGCTATTAAATTAGGAAATCCATTAGATACTGAAAATATGATGGGTGCTCAATGTTCTTTAAATCAAAAAGAGAAAATTTTAGAATACATCAAAATTGGTAAAGAAGAGGGTGCTGAATTACTAATTGGTGGAGATGTTTATGAGTCTGAAACTAATCCAGATGGATTCTATATTCAACCAACTCTGTTTAAAGGTCACAATAAAATGAGAATTTTCCAAGAAGAGATTTTTGGACCAGTTTTAGCAGTTACAACTTTTAAAGATGAAGATGAAGCATTAGCAATTGCAAATGATACAATTTATGGTTTAGGTTCAGGTGTTTGGTCAAGAGATGCTCACCAATTACATAAATTCTCAAGAGGAATTGAAGCTGGAAGAGTTTGGGTAAATTGTTATCATATGTATCCATCTCATGCATCATTTGGTGGATATAAAAAATCAGGAATCGGAAGAGAAACTCACATGATGATGTTAAACTCTTATAGACATACAAAAAATATTTTAACTTCTTACAGTAAAAATAAATTAGGTTTCTTTTAGGATTTAATTCTAAATCAAAAACACAAAACCCATAGAAAGTTCTCCTCTATGGGTTTTTTTCGTTGTGTAAAGGATATAAAATGTCAACACAAAGAGTAGATGTAACACCAGAAGCTGCAAAAGTTATTGAAAAATTAAAAGACTTATATGGTGAATTAGTATTTAACCAAAGTGGTGGTTGTTGTGATGGAACGGCTCCCATGTGTTATCAAAAAGGTGATTTTTATGTTCCTAGTCGAAATGTAAAAATGGGTGAAATTTGTGGCTGTGAATTTTTTATTGATAAAGACCAATTTGAATATTTTAAACATTCGTTTATTACAATAGATGTAAAAGAGGAAAAATCTGCTTTTGGAAACTCTTTTTCACTAGAAATAGATTTAGGTTATCAGTTCATTACAAAATCAAGAATATTTACTGATGAAGAGTATAAACAGTTATTAGAAGAAGAAAAAATAGATTAAAAAAAAAGGGAAAGAGTAAAAACTCTTTCCCTTTTTAAATAGTAAAGCTAAAATTATAAAGCTGTTACGTTTTCTGCTTGAAGACCTTTTTCACCTTGACCAACTTCAAAAGTAACTTTTTGACCGTCATTTAATGAAACTCTTCCATATCCAGTGTTGTTGATGTTTCTGTAATGTACGAATACATCTTTTCCACCATTTTCTTGCTCGATAAAACCATAACCTTTTTCGCTATTAAACCATTTAACTGTTCCGTTTACTAATGTTGCCATTGTAACCCCTTTTTTTTTAATATACTTCATTTCTAAAGTCTTGAAAATATAAAATTGAGAATTCTTTAGATTGATTGTGTACTTAAAACTAGCGTTACAAGAAAAACATAAACTATAGATGAACCCTAAACCATCTTTCAATAGAAACATTATATCACAAAAATAAGGAAATCTACTTTTTTATAATAAATTTCCATAATTTGGGATATTTAACTATTTTTTATTCTCTTCATTTGTCACTAAAGCTAAATTTGTAAGACTATATTTTTGTAATAAATCTAATACTTTTATTATTCTTTCGTATTCAACTTTTTTATCAATTCTTACTATCACGGCTTTCTCTTTGTTTTTTATTGCTTTTAAATTATCTTCTAAAGATTCAAAAGATACTTCAATACCTTTGATAGCTAATTTATCTTTATTAAGTTCAATAAAAATTTGTTCTTCATCTATTTTCATCTCTTTTGCATTTGAAGCTGGTAAATCTAAAATTAAAGCTAATTCTTCTTTTTTGAAAACAGATGAAACAATAAAAAATATTAAAAGAATAAATACAACATCAATAACAGGTGTTAAATCTAAACCTAATGATTCTCTTCTTTTCATTTTAGTTATTTCCAACTAACTCTTTTTTTGCTTTTAATTCGATATTATCAATCATTGCAATAAAATGGTTATAAGCAATTTGATGTGGAATAGCTACGATAATTCCAGCAATTGTAGTAATTAACGCAATACCAATTCCATTTGAAAAAATAGTTGGATCTCCTAATCCTTTAGCTGTGATTTCTTCAAAAGAGATATAAACTCCAATTACTGTTCCTAAAAGACCTAATAAAGGAGAGATAATTGCTATATTTTTTATTATAGTAAGTCCAGATTCTAGTTTTTTTACTTCATATTCAATTTGTGCAGGAATAGAAGTCTCTTGAGTTATTTTGTCTTTTATTTTTTCAATTATTTTATTTTTTCTTGGAAGCGTTAAAAATTTCCATAAAATAATAGTAAATCCAATTATGTTTAATCCAATTAAGATATAAACAATAATTCCACCTTTATCAATATAACTCATTAAATCCATGTAAACCTCATTATTTTTTTCGTATTGTACAAAATTTTTGTTAATAGATGGTAGAATTTTCCTATGAACTATACAAATTCCCCAATTCAAAAAATTACTTTTAACAATCAAGAATACTTTGTAAAAAGAGATGATTTATTAAATTCTGACTTTTCAGGAAATAAAGCTAGAAAGTTTTATTATTATTTAATTAATGATTTCCCTAAGATAAAAAAAGTTGTAACTTTTGGTTCTGCTCAATCAAATGCAATGTATTCATTATCCGTATTATGTAAAATAAAAGGATTAAAATTTGATTATTATGTTGATCATATTGCATCATTTTTAAAGGAAAATCCAGTAGGAAATTATAAATTTGCATTAGACTTTGGAATGAATATAATAGAGGGAAAAATACCAGATTCTTTTGATGAAGAGACTTTGTTTATAAGTGAAGGTGGAGCTGTAGTTGAAGCTTCATTTGGAATAAAAGTTTTAGCAGATGAGATAAAATCTTGGGCAGAACAAAACAGTATTAAAAATCTAAAAATATTTTTACCAAGTGGAACGGGAACAACTGCACTTTATTTACAAAAATATCTTCCTTTTGAGGTATTAACTTGTGCTTGTGTTGGGGATGAAGATTATTTGAAAAAACAGTTTGAAGAACTTGAAAAGGATAATTTCCCAACAATAGTGAAAAAAGAGAAAAAATATCATTTTGGAAAACTATATAAAGAGTTTTATGATATTCACAAAGAACTTTTAAAACAGACTAATATTGAGTTTGATTTACTTTATGATAGTTTAGCTTGGCTTTGTTTTGAAAAATATGTTAGCACTCAAAAAAATAAAGATTATACTTTTTTATATATCCATCAAGGTGGATTGTTAGGAAATATCTCTATGCTTGAGAGATATAAACATAAATTTGATAAATAAATATACAATTTTATTTTTAATCTAAAAAAAGATAATATTTCTCCATGTTATCGAAAAAAGAAATAAAACTTATAAAACTTATTAAATACACTCCTATTTTTATTGTGGGAATTGTTTGTTTAATTATTACTATACTTTTGTCTATTGAAAAAAATATGTCGTTAAATAAAGAGTTGGAAACTTTAAAAAAAGAGTATTTAGAAAGAAATCAAGAGATAGTTAAAAATGAAGTAAACAAGGTTTACGATTATATCTTATATAAAAAATCAAATGGTGAAGAAGAGTTAAAACAAAATCTAAAAATCAAAGTTAATGAAGCATACAATGTAATAAATTATATTTATGAAAAATATAAAAATAAAGAGAGTAAAGAACAAATACTCAATAGGATAAAAGATGCTTTAAGACCTATTAGATTTAATGATAATAGAGGATATTTTTATATAAATAG
>JAQUIV010000027.1:4111-13145 GCA_028681275.1 Aliarcobacter sp. | reverse complement strand
AATAAATTGATAAATTTATTTTTAGTAAGTCTTTTTTTAACGGGTCTTTTTTTAATTATCTCTTTTTATATTTCAAGAAAATTAGAAAAAAGATTTTATAAATATAAACAACAAGTTCTTAGTCATATCAAAAAAAATAGAGAAAAAGATACTATGCTTGCTCAACAAGCAAAAATGGCAGCAATGGGTGAAATGCTTGAAAATATAGCTCATCAATGGCGACAACCACTTAGTTCAATTTCAACAATCTCAACTGGAATTAAAATACAGTATGAATATGCTGAGGTAAATAAAGAAGATGTTATAAAATCTATGAATACCATAGCTACAACAACAAAATATTTATCTCAAACGATTGATGATTTTAGGGATTATTTTAACCCTCAAAAAGTTCCCACATATTTTAATTTAAAAAATATTTTTGAAAAAGTTTCTGATTTGTTAGAACCGCAATTACATTTAAAAAATATTCAATTAATTAAAGATATTGATGATGTTTATATTTTTGGAATGGAAAATGAGTTTTTACAAGTAATTATAAATCTTTTAAATAATTCAAAAGATGAATTTGAGAAAAAAGAGTTTGAGAAAAAATATATCTTTATTGATACAAAAGTTGAAGAAGATGAAATTACAGTTATTATAAAAGATAATGCTGGTGGAATTGATGAAAAAATAATTGATAAAGTATTTGAACCATATTTTACAACTAAAACTAAATCAAAAGGAACAGGAATAGGTCTTTATATGTCAAAACAAATTATTGAAAAACATATGAACGGACTTATTCGTGTATCAAATGAAAATTATATTTACAAAGAAAAAAATTATAGAGGGGCAACTTTTTTTATAACTTTTGTGCAAAAAAAAGAAGAGAGTTCTATTTAAAGTTTTTTACAAACTTTATGAAATCTTCTTCTTTTAGTGCTTTTGCATAAAACCAACCTTGAACTTCATCACAATTTTCTGAAGCTAAAAAATCTTTTTGATTCAGCTTTTCCACACCTTCTGCTATAACTTTTATTCCTAATCCTTTTGCCAAAGCTATGACAGTTTTTGTAATAGCAATATCTTTTTGGCTATGTGGAATTTCAGCTATAAATGATTTGTCAATTTTTAATTTATCAATCGGAAATTGTTTTAAATAACTCAAAGATGAATAACCAGTTCCAAAATCATCAATTGATAATTGAACACCTATTTCTTTAAGATTATTAAGGATTATTATTGATTCTTCGACATTTTCCATAATAAAAGTTTCTGTTAATTCTAACTCCAAAAATCTTGCATCTAAATTTGTAGCTTTTAAATTTTCAATTACTGTGTTATAAATATCACTGTGTTTTAGTTGAATTGCAGAGATATTTACAGCAATTTTCCCATCTATTAACAAATTCTCTTTATGAAGTTTTTTCATAAATGAACAAGCAGTTTTTAAAACAAAATCTCCCAAAGGAATAATTAGTTTTGTCTCTTCTGCATGGGGAATAAAATCACTTGGAGAAATAAGTCCTAAACTTTTATGATTCCATCTTAAAAGTGCTTCTGCACTAATGATTTTATTTGTTTTAATATCAATTTGCGGTTGATAATAAACTTCAAATTCATTATTTTTGATAGCATCACTAATCTCTTGTTTCATAACTATTTTTTCAAAAATTTCACTAGTCATCTCTTTTTTATAGAACTGAAATTGGTTTCTTCCTGCATTTTTTGCGCTATACATTGCTGTATCCGCATGTTTGATTAAGTCTTCAGCATTTAAGCCATTGTTTGGATAAATAGAGATTCCCATACTGATAGTTGTATCAAATAAATACTCTTCTAATTTTATTGGTTCAAGAAAATCATTTAAAATTTTTTGAGCAATTTTTTGGATATTTTTTTGTTCAATTATATCTTCAATAACAATGATAAATTCATCTCCACCAATTCTTGAAATAGTGTCATTTTTTCTTATGTTTTTTTGTAATCTTTGGGCAACAAGATTAATAATTCTATCACCAATAGAGTGTCCATAAGTATCATTTATCATTTTAAAATTATCAATATCAATAAAAAATATTGCTAATCTTTGTTGTGAATCATTACATTTTTCAATAGATTTATTTAATCTAGCTTTTAATAACAATCTATTTGGAAGATTTGTAAGTGGGTCATGGTGCGCTAAATATTCTATTTTTGCATTTGAATTTTTGATTTTTGTAATATCAGAAAACAGAGCCACATAATTTAAAACTTTTCCATTTGAATCTTTTACAACACTAAGATTTAACCATTCAGGGTAAATTTCTCCATTCTTTTTTCTATTCCAAATTTCACCTTTCCATGAACCATTTTTTTCCAATTCAGCCCATAAATTTGTGTAAAATTCCCTATCATGTTTTCCTGATTTTAATATTTTTGGATTTAGATATTTTATCTCTTCAAAAAAGTAACCAGTAATATTTGAAAAAGCATTATTTACTGAAATAATTTCACCTTTTTCATTTGTTATGATGATTCCCTCAGTTGTATTTTCAAATACAATATCAGATAATTGCAGTTTTTTTTCTATTAGTTTATTTGTATTTGTAATTTCCGAAATATTTGTAAAAAGTAGTTTGATAATAGAATTTTCTAAAACTTTTGTGTAAATGATTGTTAGTTGAAATACATTTTCTTCTATTTCAATAATTTCATTTTCACTAAAACTATTGTTTCTGATTTTTTCATAGATTAATTCCCATTTTGTAGCAGGAATTATTGAAGTTATATTTTTGTCAATTTTTATATCAAATAGTTTTTTTGCTTTGTTATTAAACCAATAAATTATTTGTTCTTCATCATTATCAAAAAGTTCAATTACTGCTTCATTTAAAGAGTTAAAAGTATTTTTTACATCTTTTAATTTTGACTCTAAAAAAAGATTGTAATTTCCTTTTACATTATCTAAAATCTCTTTTGATGTGATGATGTAATACTCTTTTTTTGTTTTATCAAAAATCACAGCCCTTCTAATATTTTCTTCTTTCATACTTTTTACAATATCAAATAAAGAGTCTTCGCTATCAAAAGTTATTAGATTTTTATGGCTAAATAGAGCTATATTCATATTTGTATCAACATGTTTTTGAGCTAAATTTACAACATCACTTTCTGTTAAAATACCAATTGGAGTAGTGTTATCAAAAACTAAAATAGAACCAATATGTTTTTTGTCCATTATCTCTAAAGCATCTTGAATTAGGGATTCTTTTTGTATTATTTGAGCTTTTATATTGTTTTTAATTAAATCTTTTGCTTTTATATTTGTTTTAAATATATCTTGTTCAAATTCATAAATAAGTTTTTCTTGTAAAATAGAACCAAGGTAATTTTCATCTTTATCTGTAACAATAATTCTTCTTATTTTGTGATTTAACATCAAGCCTAAGACATAATCAGTTTTTCTTGAAGATTTTGTTGAAATTAGATTCTTATTTGCAAAATCAATAGCTTTTAGATTTAAATCAATATGTTTTGTATAAAGGCTTAAAATATCTCTTTCTGTGATAATCCCCACAGGTTTTTTATCTTTCAGTAATACGAAATGTTTACTATGATTTTCTATCATTAAATCTAAAAGTTCTTGTAAAGAAACATCAAAATTGATGTGGTCTTTTATTTCAGAAATAAGTTTAATTAAGCTCATTTTTGTCCTATTTATGCAGTTTTGTAATTAAAAGAATAGCTAAAAAATGCATAATAAAAACTAATAAGAAATTTACTACAATATAAATTTACATAAGTTTAGATATAATCCACAACTATGAAAAAGAACAATATAATATTAATAGGTTTTATGGGTGTTGGTAAAGGCACAGTTGCACGAGCATTAGTTAAAAAATCAAATATGTTTGCAATTGATACGGATGATTTAATCGAAAGTATGGAAAACAGAAAAATCAAAAAGATTTTTGAAGTTGAGGGTGAACCGTACTTTAGAGCTTTAGAAAAAAAGGCTGCTACTTGGTTAGAAAAAAGTGTTTTTGACACAATTATCTCAACTGGTGGTGGATTTTATAAGCAAGAAAATATAAACAAAATAGGAAAGGTTGTTTATCTAAAATCATCGTTTCAAGGTATTCTTGATAGGATTAATAACGCTCCAAATGCAGCAAATAAATTGAAAAAAAGACCACTTTTACAAAATATCGAAGAGGCAAAAAAACTTTATGATTCAAGAGCTAAAGAATACGAAAAAGTTGCAAAAATAGTTGTTGATGTTGAAAATAAAGATATAAAAGATATTGTAAAAGAGATTTTAGGACAAATTAAATGAAAATAATTAATACAAAAGATGCAAATTTTAAAGCTGAATTTGAAACTATTTTAGCCAGAGCAAATAGTGACATTAAAGGTGTTTCTACAATCGTTATGAATATTATCGAAGAGATTGTAAAAGAAGGAAATACAGCTTTAAAAAGACATATTGAGAAGTTTGATAAATGGGAAGTTAAATCTGATGATGATTTAATGATTTGTCCTGATTCTATGAAAAAAGCTTATGATAATCTTGATGAAAAATTAAGAGCTGCACTTCATACGGCTTATGACAGAATTAAAAACTACCATGAAAAACAACTTCCAAAATCATGGTTAGATTTTGAATCAAATGGAACTATTTTAGGTCAAAAAGTAACTCCTGTTGATAGAGCTGGGCTTTATATTCCAGGTGGAAAAGCTGCATATCCAAGTTCACTTTTAATGAATGCAATTCCTGCAATTGTTGCTGGTGTTAAAGAGATAGTTGTATGTACTCCAACACCTGAAAATGAAATAAATGAACTTTTACTTGCAGCTTGTCACTTATGTGGAATTAAAAAAGCTTATAAAGTTGGAGGAGCTTCAGCGATTGCTGCAATGGCTTATGGAACTGCTACTATTCCAAAAGTTGATGTTATTACTGGTCCTGGAAATATTTTTGTGGCAACTGCTAAAAAATTAGTTTTTGGAGAAGTAAATATTGATATGATTGCAGGTCCAAGTGAAATTGGTATTTTAGCCGATGAAACAGCAAAACCTCACTATTTAGCAATAGATTTATTATCTCAAGCAGAACACGATGAAATGGCAAGTTCTATTATGATTACAA
The DNA here is from genome assembly GCA_028681275.1 of Aliarcobacter sp. Lineage (GTDB taxonomy): Bacteria > Campylobacterota > Campylobacteria > Campylobacterales > Arcobacteraceae > Aliarcobacter. The sequence continues at coordinate 8,029 of JAQUIV010000027.1, read as the reverse complement.
CTTGTGATGAAGTTGCAACACTTACAAGCAATGAAGTTGAAGAGTATTTAAAAAATTTAAGTAGAGAAACGATTGCTAGAAAATCAATTGAAGAAAGAGGTGCGATTATCGTGGCATCTTCAATGGAAGAAGCTCTTGAACTTATGAATGAAATTGCTCCTGAACACTTAGAAGTAATGACAAAAAATCCTTTTGAATTATTACCATTTATTAAACATGCAGGTGCAATTTTCTTAGGTGAAAATACTCCTGAACCAATAGGTGATTATTTAGCAGGTCCAAATCATACACTTCCAACTGGAAGTACAGCTAAATTTTATAGCCCATTAAATGTAGAAAATTTTATGAAAAAAAGTTCAATTATTAATTTCTCAAAAAATGCTATAAATGAATTAGGTGAAGCTTGTGCATTACTTGCAGATACTGAGGGTTTAACAGCACATGCAAAAGCTGTAAGAGTTAGATTAGAAAACAAATAATAAAAAGAAAAAATAAGGAATAAATTATGTCAATGTTTGGCGATTGGTTTAGTGAAGATGAAGATGATATTTTTATGGGAAGTCCAAAATCTAAGTTTTTTGATGTAAGTAGAGAAGCTTCAAAAGAAGTTGTAGAAGATGAAATGGATAAAATTATCGAAAAATTAGCAGTTTTAGAGATGATAGTTTCACAAGATAAAGGTGAAAACTTTGATATAAATGAATATATCAAAGAGTACACTTTAGAAAACCATGACAAAGTAAAAGCTATGAAAAAAGGTCTTTATGTTGAATTCACAGGTGAAATTATCTGTAGATTAGATTCATAAGGTTTTTTTGTGGAAGAGTTATTAGAAGTAAAAAATCAAATAAAAGAGTTTGTAAAAGTTTGTAATCATGAAAAAAGTTTAGAACTTTTAGAAAAATTAGCAACGGGAAAGATGTTAAGGTCTAAACTTATTTTAAAAATTGCTGGGGTTACAAAAGAGAGTATTAAACTTTGTGCAGTTGTTGAAATGATTCACGCAGCATCACTTTTACACGATGATGTAATAGATGAAGCAGATACAAGAAGAGGTCAACCATCTGTAAATGCACTTTATGATAATAAAACTTCTATTATGTTTGGGGATATTTTATACTCACGTGCTTTTACTGAACTTTCACAAATGGACAAAAGAGTAGCGTATACAATCTCAAATGCTGTAACTTTATTAAGCATTGGTGAAATGATAGATGTTGATTTAACAAATAGTTTTAACAAATCTTATGATTTATACCTTGATATGATTTATAAAAAAACAGCTTCTTTAATTGAAGCCTCTGCAAAAGCAGCTGCAATAATAGCTGGTTTAGATGAAGAAAAATATGCTTTATATGGTAAAAATCTTGGACTTGCATTTCAAATGATTGATGATATTTTGGATATTACTCAAGACTCAGAAACTCTTGGAAAACCAGCAATGCACGATTATGTTGAAGGAAAAGTAACAATTCCATATTTATTACTTCACGAAAGAGTTGAAGATAAAATAAAATTAGAATCTTTATATAAAAAAGAGTTAACTAATGAAGAAAGCGCTTGGATTAAAGAGCAAATGCAAATCACAAATGCTTTAAATGATTCTATTTTGCAAGCAAAAGCTATTGGAAACGAAGCTATAAATGCTGTTATTGATGAAAAAGATAGTCAAACTCTTGTGATGATTATGAAAGCTATGATAGAAAGAGAGTTTTAATGAGTTATTTAGTAATTAGTTTTTCTCACAAAAATATTGATATAAAAATGAGGGAAAAACTAGCTTTTAACAGTGATGAAGAAAAAGATAGATTTTTAAAACAAATACTTGAAAATGCTCACACAAAAGAGGCAGTTTTATTATCAACTTGTAATAGAGTAGAGATTATTACAAGGTCTTTAAATGTAAAACAAAGTGCAAGGGATATAATAGAAAAATTAGCAAGTCATTCAAAAGTTGATTTTGACCTTTTATACGATAGAGCTGATATTTATGATAATGATGGAGCTGTTCATCACTTGTTTTCAGTTGCTTCTGCACTTGATTCACTCGTAATTGGTGAAACACAAATTGTTGGACAATTAAAAGATGCTTTTAGATTTTCACAAGCGAAAGGTCACTGTTCTACAAATATTACAAGAGTTATGACTTTTGCTTTTAAATGTGCTGCAAATGTAAGAAATGCTACAAGTTTAGGAACGGGTTCTGTTTCAGTGGCTTCAACTGCTGTTGCAAAAGCTAAAGATATTATTGGAAATACAAAAGGTGTAAAAGCACTTGTTATTGGTGCTGGTGAGATGAGTGAACTTACAATCAAACACTTACTTTCATCTGGTTTTGATGTTGTATTAACAAGTAGAGATTTAAAAAAAGCTCAAATTTTAGCAGATACATTTGACGCAAATGTAAGTGTTCAACCATACAGTGAATTATCAAATTTACTTGCAATAACTCCAGTTATGATAACAGCAACTTCAGCTCCATATCCAATAATCACAAAAGAGAATGCTCCTAGTTCTTCAATAGCTAGATACTGGTTTGATATTGCAGTTCCTAGAGATATTGATGAAAATATTTCGTTAAGTGGTTTAGAAATTTTCTCAGTTGATGATTTACAAGATATTGTAAATGAAAACATGAGTTTAAGAGCTGAACAAGCAAAAACAGCTTATGGAATAGTAAGTCGTATGTCAATGGAATTTTTTGAGTGGTTAAAATCTTTAGAGATTGAACCAGTTGTTAAAAATCTTTATCTAAAAGGTGAAGAGATTATAGATAAAAAAGTTAAAAATGCTATAAAAAAAGGTTTTATCAGCTCAAAAGATGAAGAAAATATTAGAAAACTTTGTCAAACAGTAATTACAGAATATTTACATAATCCATCAAAACAACTAAAAGATATTTCAAAAAACATGGAATGTGATGTAGTTGTAGGAACTGTTCAAAATATGTTTGGATTAAATAGTGATTCAAACTTATCAAATAAATACAAATGTGACCATATATCAAAAAATTAGAAATAAATTAAATATAGGAAAATAATAAATGAAATTTAGCAAAATGTTTATCCCAACAACTAAAGAAACACCAAATGATGCAACTTTGCCATCACATCAATATTTAGTAAGAGGTGGATTTATTGCTCAAACTGGAGCTGGAATTTATGATTTTATGCCATTGGGAAAAATTGTATTAGATAAAATCAGAGCAGTTGTAAAAAAAGAGATGGATAATGCTGGTGCAAACGAAGTTCAATTTGGATTTGTAACTCCATTATCACTTTGGGAAGAATCAGGTCGTGCAAATACTATGGGTCACGAAATGCTTAGATTTAAAGATAGAAAAAATACAAACTTCGTTTTATCTCCAACAAATGAAGAATCAGTTGTAAATATGGTAAAAAATAGAATTACTTCTTACAAAGATTTACCAGTTCATCTTTATCAAATAAATACAAAATTTAGAGATGAAGCAAGACCTAGATTTGGTCTTATGAGAGGAAGAGAATTTTTAATGAAAGATGGGTATTCTTTCCACTCAAGCGAAGAAGATTTAGTTAGAGAATTTAATCTAATGGAAGAGACATATAAAAAAGTTTATACAAAATTAGGTTTAGATTTTAGAGTAGTTGCTGCTGATTCAGGAGCAATTGGTGGAAGTGGTTCTAAAGAGTTCCATGTTTTAGCAGATTCAGGTGAAGATACAATTGTTGTTTGTCCTGATTGCGAATATGGTGCGAATATAGAAGCAGCTATTAGAAAACCAAGAAATCTTGATTATTCTGCTTTTACAGAATTAAAAAAAGTTGAAACAGTTGATACAAAAACTATCGAAGAAGTTGCTACTTTTTTAAATATTCCAAAATCACAAACTATAAAAGCTGTTATTAAAAAAGCTATTTATGAAGATAAAACTCAAAT
>JAQUIV010000027.1:0-4011 GCA_028681275.1 Aliarcobacter sp. | reverse complement strand
AATTAAAAAAAGTTGAAACAGTTGATACAAAAACTATCGAAGAAGTTGCTACTTTTTTAAATATTCCAAAATCACAAACTATAAAAGCTGTTATTAAAAAAGCTATTTATGAAGATAAAACTCAAATTGTTGTCTTTTTTGTAAGAGGTGATGACGAACTTGAAGAGACGAAAGCTAGTAATTCTGTAAATGCTTTAGAGTTAGATGAAGCAACTGAAAATGAGATAATTGAAGCTGGATTAGTTGCTGGTTATTGTGGACCTTTTGGACTTCCTTCAAATATTACTTTTGTAATTGATAATGAAATCAAAGATGCAAAAGGCTTAGCTTGTGGAGCAAATGAAATAAATTACCATTTAATAAACACAGATTTATCAACATTAGAAAATGCAAAATATTTTGATTTAGTTGCTGTTCAAGAAAATGATAGTTGTTCTTGTTGTGGTGGAGCTTTAAAATACACAAAAGGAATAGAAGCTGGTCATATTTTCCAACTTGGAACTAAATACTCGTGCGCTATGAATGCAAACTTTTTAGATGAAAATGGAAAAGCAAAACCATTTATTATGGGATGTTATGGAATTGGAGTTTCAAGATTAGTTGCTGCTGTGATTGAACAAAATCATGATGATAAAGGTTGTATCTGGACAAAAGAGACGGCTCCATTTATGGTTGATATTATTGTTTCAAACTCTAAAAAAGAAGAAGAAGCCTCAACTGGTGAAAAAATCTATAATGAATTAAAAGAAGCTGGAGTTGAAACTATTTTAGATGATAGAATAAATGCTAGATTTGGTTTTAAAATGGGTGATTTTGAGCTTTTAGGTTTCCCTTATGCTGTGGTAGTTGGTAAAAAACTAGAAGAGGGAATGGTCGAAATTGTTGATAGAAAAACTTTAGAAAAAACTGATGTAAAAGTGGATGAAGTAGTAAATAAAATTCTAGAGCTAATCAAATAATTTTATAAATGCTAACTCTTCCTAAAATTTTAGAAGACATTTTAAAAGACCTACAAAAAATTGGGGCAACGCCAATTGTTGTAGGTGGAAGTGTTAGAGACTTTTTTTTAAATATTCCAGTAAAAGATTATGATATTGAAATCTTTGGAATAGACTCTTTAGATATTATTCAAAAATCCTTAGAAAAGTTTGGTTCTGTTAAACTGGTTGGAAAATCATTTGGAGTTTTAACTCTAAGGGTAAATGAATATGATTTTGATTTTGCACTTCCACGAATTGAAAAAAAAATTGGAAATACTCATCAAGACTTTGAAGTAATAACAAATGCAAATCTAAGCTTCAAAGAAGCAGCCATAAGAAGAGATTTTACAATAAATGCAATAGGATATGATTTTTTTAAACAAGAGTTTTTAGACCCATTTGATGGAATAAATGATTTAAAAAACAAAATCATAAAACATATAAACGATACAACTTTTATAGAAGATTCTTTACGCGTTTATAGGGCAGTTCAGTTTGCAAGTAGATTTGATTTTAAAATAGCTGAAAATACAAAAGAACTTTGTAAACAAATAGTTTTAAATGATGAGTTAACTTATTTACCAAAAGAGAGAGTTTATGAAGAGTTTAAAAAACTCTTTTTAAAATCAGAAAAACCCTCTATTGGTTTTGAACTTCTTCGTGAACTTGGTCTTTTAAAATATTTCCAAGAATTAGAAGTTTTAATAGATTGTATTCAAGAGCCAGAGTATCATCCTGAGGGTGATGTTTGGATTCATACGATGATGAGCCTTGATGAACTAGCAAGAATTTTAAAAGAAGAAAATATTGAAGATGAATATAGAAAGTTATATCTTTTTTATGGAATTCTTTGCCATGATTTTGGAAAACCATTTTGTACAAAAGAGATAAATGGAAAAATAACTTCTTTTAAACATGAAGCTTTAGGAATAGAACCTACAATTTCTTTTTTATCAAAACTTACAAATGAAAAAAAATTTATAGAGATAGTTTGTTCATTGGTAAAAAATCATTTAACACCTTTTCAACTATATCTTGCCGAATCTTCATTAAAAGCTATAAAAAGGCTCTCTTTAAAAGTAAATATTGAAGATTTATGTTTTGTTTGTTTGGCTGATTGTTTAGGGCGAACTATAAAAGATAAAGAAAAATGTCCAAAAGCAACCACTTGGTTACTTACAAAAGCAAAAGAGTTAGATATTCATAATGAGCCAATAAAACAGTTAGTTTTAGGAAGAGATTTAATAGAACTTGGATTTAAACCAAGCAGTAAATTTAAAGAAATTTTAGAGTTCGCTTTTGATTTACAAATTGATGAAAATATGAATAAAGAAGAGATAATTAAAAAAATTATAGAAATATATTAAAATAACTGCTTTTAAGGCTTCTTTAAAATAAAGAGTATAAAATACATATAAATTCTAAAGGAGATAAGATGAAAAAAATTATTAGTTTAATTGCAGCAATTGGTTTAACAACAGCAGTTTATGCAAATGAAAATACAGGTTGTGGATTAGGTTCTTTAATAATCAAAAATCAAAATACAGTTGCTTTACAAGTATTAGCAGCTACAACAAATGGAACTTCTGGAAACCAAACTTTTGGTATCACAAGTGGTACATCAAATTGTGCTAAACCAAATAACTATGTATCAAATGACAAATTAAATAAATTTGTTTCTGAAAATATGGATGAATTAGCAATGGATATTTCAGCAGGAAAAGGTGAAACTTTAGAAACAGTTGCAAAACTTATGAATGTTGAAAATAATGCAGAATTTTCAGCTAAATTACAAGCTAACTTTTCAAACATTTATACAAGTGAAAATGTAACTTCAGCTACTGTTATTGATTCAATTGCTAAATATATGTAATTCTTTTAATAGGGGAGTTAAGTATTTTATACTTACTCTTCTATTTTTGACTTCTTGTTATTCTTCTATTACCACAAATGCTTTTATTGAACAAACAAAACTTTATGAAAATCCTTATTGGTCAAAACTTTTGCATTATAGAAATGGGGAGAGTGAAATTGATTCAAATAATTTTTTTATATCAAAAGATGGAAAAACTGATTTAAAAAAAGAATTATTTGAGACTATAACTTCCCTGAAAAATGGCGAAAATAGTGTTTTATGTAGATTCCCATTAAGAGTGGAATGGTTAAAAAAAAATATTTCTAATTTAGAAAAAGAGATAGTTGTTTATCCTTGTCCAAAATTGGATGAATATTTAAATGCAGTTGATGCAAAATATGTAACTTTAGTTTTTCCAACTGCTCATATAAATTCACCAGCGTCTATGTATGGACATACTTTTTTAAGGGTTTCTTCTTCTGAAGATACACCTCTTGTTTCAAATGCAATAAATTTTGCTGCTAAAACAGATGATACAAATGGATTGATTTTTGCTTACAAAGGTCTGTTTGGTGAATATGAAGGTCGATATTCTATTTTGCCATATTACGAAAAAATCAAAGAGTATAATAATTTAGAACAAAGAGATATTTGGGAATATGATTTAGATTTAACCCAAGAAGAGATAAATAGGTTGGTTTTACATAGTTTTGAATTAAAAGATGTATATTCTGATTATTTCTTTTTTAAGGAAAATTGTTCTTACAATATTTTGTGGTTATTAGAAGTTGCAAGGGATGATTTGGATTTAGTTAGTCAATTTAGTTTTAAAACAGTTCCTTTGGATTCTATTAAAATATTAAAGCCATATAATTTAATAAAAGGTACAAAATTTCGTTACTCAAATATGCGAAAAATGAAAAATATTTTAGAAGAAAAAATAGAAAAAAAAGAGTATTTAGATGATTTTGTCAATGAAGATGAACCTTTAAATGAAACATTAAGTAATGACGACAAAATTTCATATTTGGATTTTAAAATTTTATATTTACAATATCAAAGAGCAAATAATGAATACAATAAAGATGAGTATTTAAAAAAATATTTGAAACTTTTAAAAGAGCGAAGTTCTTATAATAAAGCTTCAGTTTATGATATAAAAACTCCATTTAATCC
>JAQUIV010000129.1 GCA_028681275.1 Aliarcobacter sp. | reverse complement strand
ATTAAGTTTTTGACAAAAGGTAAAAAATGTTAATAGATGGATTTGGAAGAAAAGTTGATTATCTAAGAGTTTCTGTAACTGAAAGATGCAACTTTAGATGTCAATATTGTATGCCTGAAAAACCTTTCTCTTGGGTTCCAAGAGAGAATTTACTCTCTTATGAGGATTTATTTAAATTCATAAAAGTTTCAATTGATGAGGGAATAAAAAAAGTAAGAATTACTGGTGGTGAGCCACTTTTAAGAGAAAATTTAGATTTTTTTATAAAAATGATATTTGATTATAAAAATGATATAGATTTGGCTTTAACTACAAATGGATTTTTACTTTCAAAAGCAGCTTTAAAATTAAAAGAGGCTGGACTTAAAAGAATAAATATTTCACTTGATTCTTTAAATCCTGCAACTGCTGCAAAAATTGCCCAAAAAGATGTATTAAAAAGTGTATTAGAGGGAATTCAATCTGCTGATGAAGCTGGTCTAAAAATTAAAATAAATTGTGTTCCAATCAAAGGAATAAATGATGGTGATATTTTAGATGTTTTAGAGTTTTGTAAAGAGAAGAATTATGTAGTTAGATTTATAGAATTTATGGAAAATCATCATGCAAAAGATGGTGCAAAGGGATTAAATTCTAATGAGATATTGTCTATTATTTCTGAAAAATATCCAAACTTTAAAATGATTCCAAGAGATACAAGTTCACCTGCTTTATATTATGAGTTAGAAGATGGTTATCAATTTGGAATAATAGAACCACATAAAGATGATTTTTGCGCACAATGTAATCGTATTAGATTAACAGCAGAGGGATTTTTAATTCCTTGTTTATATTTTGAAGATGCTATGAGTATAAAAGATTCTATTAGAAATAATAGAATTGATGAAGCGGTTGCAATTTTGAAAAAAGTATTAGAAAATAAACCAGAAAAAAATAAATGGTCAACAAAAGATGATAATGAAGTTTCAACAAGAGCTTTTTATCAAACGGGTGGATAAAAATCAAAGGGAAAAAAAGTTATAATCGCCGAATTTATTAAAAAAATAGGAGATTAATGGACTTAAGTTTAATAGCCCAGAATATTTTAAACCCGCCGATTTTATTTTTCTTTTTGGGAATGTTAGCTGTTTTTTTAAAATCAGATTTAACAATTCCCCAACCTCTCCCTAAATTCTTCTCTTTGTTTTTATTGATTGCCATAGGTTTACATGGTGGTTATGAATTATCAAAAAGTGGTTTAGATTTATATATTTTAAAAGCACTTTCCCTTGCAATTTTTATGGCAATTTTAGTTCCTATTTATAGCTTTTTTATTCTAAGGGTTAAACTTGATACTTATAATTCAGTAGCCCTTGCAGCAACTTATGGTTCTATTAGTGCAGTTACTTTTATAACGGGAATTACATATTTACAAACTATTGGTGTTGAATATGGTGGTTTTATGGTTGCAGCCATGACATTAATGGAATCTCCAGCTATTGTAATAGGACTTGTATTTGCAGCACTTTTTACAAAAAAAGATAATAATTCATCTAAAACAAATTGGGGAGAAATCTTCAAAGAAGCTTTTTTAAATCCATCTGTTTTTTTACTTATGGGAGCTTTGATTATAGGTATTTTAACAGGTGAAAAAGGTTGGACTTCAATGGAACCACTTTTTGGTGCTTTATTTAAAGGAATTCTTGCATTCTTCCTTTTAGATATGGGGATAGTAGCTGCAAAAAGAATTTATGAATTAAAAAAATTAGGATTTTTCTTAATTGCTTTTGCAATAATAATGCCAATATTTAATGCTGTTGTAGGAATGTCTCTAGGTTACTATTTTGGAATATCAAAAGGTGATGCATTTTTACTTGCATTATTAAGTGGTAGTGCTTCATATATAGCAGTTCCTGCAGCTATGAGATTATCAGTTCCAGAAGCAAATCCTGGAATTTATCTACCTCTGAGTTTGGCAATTACTTTTCCTTTTAATATCTCAATTGGAATTCCTTTATACTACTATTTAATAAATCTTTTGTGGAGCTAAAATATGAAAAATATGAAAAAAATTGAAGTTATAGTTGAAACAGTTTATTTAAATAGATTATTGGATTTATTTAAGCAAAAAGGAATTACTGGATATACAATTATCCCTGACATTCAAGGTTGTGGAGGACATGGTCTAAAAATGGCTGATGAAATAACTGATGTATTTACAAATAACTATATTTTTACAGTTTGTGATGAAGAAAAATTTTTATTTATGATAGAAGATATAAGAACTTTTATAAAAAAATATGGTGGTAAATGTATTATCACTGATGTTATGTTATTACAATAAAAAATAGGAGAAGATGAATCAATGGATAAAAACTTTAACTATTCTAGTTTAACACTAGGTATCATTGGTGGAGGACAGTTGGGTAAAATCATGTCTCAGAAAGCAAAAAAAATGGGATTTCATGTGACAATTTTAGACCCAACACTAGATTGTCCAGCCGCGCAAGTTTCAGATAGACAAATAGTTGGTGGATTTTATGATAAAGAAAAATTAACACAACTTGTAAAAGAGTGTGATGTTACAACTTTTGAATTGGAACATATAGATACAGAAGTTTTAAAACAACTATATGACGAGGGGCATAAAATTTGCCCATCACCTTATGTTATGGAGTTAATTCAAGATAAATATGAACAAAAAAAACTTCTTGATGAAAAAGGAATTCCAGTTCCAAAATATAAAAATGTAGAAACAAAAGAAGATTTAAAAAGCTTTGGTTTGCCAGTTATTCAAAAAGCTAAAAAAGGTGGATATGACGGCAAAGGTGTAATCCTTTTAAGAAGTCAAGAAGATTTAGAAAATTGTATTGAAGTTGAATCATTTATTGAAGAGTTAGTTGATATTGATAAAGAATTAGCAATTATAGTCGCTAGAAATATTGAGGGTGAGATAGCAGTTTATCCAGTAGTAGAAATGCTTTTCGATGAAAGAGTAAATATTTGTGATATTGTTATGGCACCTGCAAGAATTGATGAAAAGTTGAGTGATAAAGTAAAAGAAATAGCAATAAAATCTATTGAAGTGTTAGATGGAGTTGGAATTTTTGGAGTAGAATTATTCCTAACAAAACAGGGTGAAATTCTATTAAATGAAATAGCTCCACGTCCTCATAATTCTGGACATTATACTTTTGAATCATGTGCAACTTCTCAATTTGAACAAATAATTAGAGCTGTTACAAACTTACCTTTAGGTTCAACAAAACTAATTTCACCATCAGTTATGGTAAATCTTTTAGGTGAAGAAGGATTTGAAGGAGTTCCTTTTATTGAGGGGATTCATGATGCTTTAGAAATTCCTGAATTATCATTTCATTTTTATGGTAAAAAAGAAACAAAACCTTTTAGAAAAATGGGACATATTACAGTTTTAGATGAAAATTTAGATGAAGCACTAAAAAAAGCTTTAAAAGCGAAAGATATATTAAAAATAAAAGGGAGCAAAAAAATATGAGTAAACCATTAGTTGGAATTATTATGGGAAGTGATTCAGACCTTCCAGTTATGAAAGAAGCTGCAAAAATTTGTGAATATTTTGGAGTTGAATATGAAGTTACAGTAGTTTCTGCACACAGAACACCTGAGAGATTATTTAAGTATTCAAAAGAAGCTGATAAAAGAGGACTTAGAGTAATAATCGCTGGAGCAGGTGGAGCAGCACATTTACCTGGTATGGTAGCTTCAATTACACCACTTCCTGTTGTTGGAGTTCCTGTTAAAACTTCATCTTTAGATGGAATGGATTCACTTTTATCAATAGTTCAAATGCCAGGAGGAGTTCCAGTTGCAACAGTTGCAATTAATAATGCAAAAAATGCTGGAATTTTAGCTGTTCAAATACTTGGTGTTAAAGATGATGAACTTAGAGAAAAAATTGGAAAATATAAAAATGAAATGTGCGAAGAGGTTGAAAAAAAAGCTCAAAAATTAGAAGAGATAAAATATCCTGAATATTTGAAACTTATGGGCAAATAGTTAAACAAAATTAAAGTAAATTTTAAATATAATCCCCGTTCATTTTATTGTAAATGAAAAATTAACATATACCTATTAGGAGGTCAACATGGCTTTAGATCAGGAAGTAAAAGCAGCTATAGTAGCAAAATACGGTAAAAAAGATGGTGATACA
>JAQUIV010000026.1 GCA_028681275.1 Aliarcobacter sp. | reverse complement strand
AAATCTTCAATACCCTCAGATTCTACTATTTCAAATACTACTCTTGAAGCGATGTTATACTCTTTTATCATCTCAATTACAAATGAAGAGATATTTTTACTTTTAATATCTTCAAAAGTTAAATTTATAGAAAATTCATAATCTTTATCTTTAAAATATTCAAATGATTTTTTTACTACTTGTTTTGTAAGTTTTAAATATTGTTTTGATTTTTTTGCAATATCTAAAAAGTAGTATGGAGAAATTGCTATTCCATCTTCATCTATTAACCTAACTAAAGCTTCATATTTTTCAATTTTGTCTGTTTTTAAATTATAAATTGCTTGGTAATAAGGGACAATACTATCGCTTTCAAATGCTTTTTTTAATTTTTTGGTCCACATAATATTTTTTTCATAAACTTTTTCAATTTCTAGTTTTTTGTCATAAACATGAATGTCTTTATTTACTTTTGCATATCTTTTTATAATGTTTGCAGTTTTTTTCAAACTATTTTTTTCTTCAAAAGAGAGACTAAAACTCATTTGAATATATATCTCTTTACCTTTTATTAATAAAGGTGTAGAAGAGATCCAATCTGTAATTAATTTTACAAACCTAATAAAATGTTCTCTATCTTCATTATCTGCCAAAATTGCAAACTCATCTGAATAAATTCTATATAAAGAGTATTTATTTCCCATGAATTTTCTAAACTCTTTTGAAATTATTCTTAAAACTTCATCCCCTATTTCATATCCATAAAAATCATTTATTTCACCAAATCTATTTACATCTAATAAAGCTAACGAAGGTTTTTTTGATTTTTTAATATCTTCTAATAATTTAAATCTATTACCCTCTTTAGTTAAAAAATCTTCTCTCAAACTTTTTTCTAATTCAACTGACTTATGAATTAAATCTGTTATTTCATGTCTAATTGCTACATACTCTATTATTTCATTATCTTCATCTAAAATCGGTTTAATTGTGATATTTACATAATAAAACTCACCGTCTTTTCTTCTGTTTTTTAAAACTCCATGCCAAGTTTTTTTGTTGCTAATTGTTTCCCACAACTCTTTGAAAGTCTCTTTAGAATTTTCACCTTTTAATAAACTATGAGGTTTATTTATAATCTCTTCTCTTTCATATAAAGTAACTTCACAAAACTTATCATTTACATAAGTTATATTGCCTTTTAAATCAGCTTTTGAAACTATATTACTCTCTTCAACAGCTTCTTTGTATTGTTTTAATATATGATTTTCTTTTTTTAATTCTTTATTTTGTTTTTGTTTTAATAATAGAAGATAAGTAATTACGATGATTGTTGAAACAAAAAAATACTCTTCATATGAAAAATTCAAACTTAATCCTTAATTACATTATTTATTTAAAGATTATACAAAAAAGTTCCACTATACAATTTTAATCTGTATAAAAAATTACACTTTTGTAACTTTTTTGTTATTTTTATATGTTAGAATTTCTTATGAAAGAAAAAGTATATGTCCTTGACACAAACATCATCTTACAAAACCTTCAAAATCTCTACAAAATTTCCGACAATAAAACTAACCACATCGTAGTACCTGAAACTGTACTTCTTGAATTAGAGGATAAAAAGAAGTTAGTTAATGAACTTGGGTATTATTCAAGAGAGTTTGCAAGACTATTAGCAAAGATGAAAATAAAAGAGGTTGATTATAAACTTGGCTTTAAAGTTGTGAAACTTTTTAATGATGAACTAAATCTTGATATTATTTCAAAAGACAAATATGATACTGTAATTGAGCAAATTCACATCTCTGAATCAAATGATAAAAGAATTATTGAAGTAGCTTCAATCGCCCAAGAATACTACAAAGGTTGTCAAACAATCTTTTTATCTTTAGATGTGTACGCTAGAACCTTTGCACTTTTTAAAGGTTTAAAAACAGAAACTTTACACGATGATAAATCAACTGTTCCAAAATTTAATTTTGTAAAATCTGTTGAATTTGATTCATCTTTATTTAATGGTTTAGAAAATAAAGATATTACTTTAGTAGATGAAAATTATGAGATGGAAAACTTTGCTTATAGTTTTGAAAGTAGTGATGGAAATGTTGAATATGCAATTATTCACGATAAAAGAATTGACATTTTAAAAGAAAATGATTTTAAAGCTTTAAATGTAAAACCTGTAAATCTAAAACAAAAACTATTCACAAAAGCAATTTTATCAAATATGTATGATTTACTTGTGATTGATGCAAAAGCTGGAAGTGGAAAAACTTTGATGTCAATCGTGAGTGCAATGAGACTTATTGATTTAGGTTTATATGACAAAATTGTATATGTTAGAAACTCTATTGAATCGCTGGATAAAGGTGCTGATATTGGATATTTATCAGGAAATGATGAGAAGTTTAGAATCTATAATATGGCACTACAAGATACCTTAGAATTTATTGCAAAAAAACATCTAAAAAAAAGTGAAAATAGAGAAAACCAAGAATCAATAGAATCAAAAATTGATGAGTTAAAATCAAAATATTATATAGAAACCCTATGGCCAGGGGAAGCAAGAGGAAGAACACTCTCAGCTTCAATCGTGATAATGGATGAATGGCAAAATTCAAGTGAAAAAACAACCCAACTAATACTTTCAAGACTTGATGAAAGTTGTATGGCAATTGTTATTGGTTCAAATAGACAAATCGATAATTTATATTTAAATAAATATAGTAATGGATTAACAACTCTTTTAAAACAAACAAATGAAGCCCATCCAGAACTTAAAATGTTTGCAATTGAGCTTGAAAAAGCAGTTCGTGGGAAATTTGCTCAATTTACGGAGAGAATATTTGAAAATAGAAAGGATTAAAAATACAAAATAGATTAATAAACGATACTATTTACAATCACATAGAATATACAAAATTTGAAGATAAAATTCTTCAAACAAAGATTGTAAATAGGCTTCAATTCATCACTCAAAATGCTTTAGCATATTTCTCATATCCATCAATTACAACTAAAAGGTTTATTCATAGTTTAGGAACCATGCATTTAGCCTCTTTTATGTTTAAAAATGCCCTTTTAAATGCCGATAAAAAAACAAAAAATGATTTTTTATCATCTTTGAAAAAAGTGATAGTTTTCATAATAAAAGAAGAAAATCTAAAAGTTAGCATTGATGATATGGAATATTTTGATAATAAAGCACTTTATCAATTTACAATTCCTACAAAATCAAAAGCTCAAAGAGCAACTTATACTATTTTTCTACAAACTTTACGAATAGTTGCCCTACTTCACGATGTTGGGCATCTGCCATTTTCACATCAAGTTGAATATGCTCTAAAAAAAGTTTATGACAAAATAAAACAAAAAGAGCAAAATCAAGAAGAGCTTTGTGAAAAAGAGATTAGATTTAGAAATAATTATGAAGAGATTACAAACAACAATAAAGAAGTTTTACACGAAGCTATTGGAGAAAATCTTTTAAAACTACTTTTTGATTATGAATTAGATGAATTAATCACTAAATCTTACGAAAAAGAGTATTTAAAACTAATCAAAAAATTAGCTATTTTGATTTTGGAAGAACAAATTTTTGAAGGTTTTGATTTTAAAGTTTTACATGAATTTGTAAGTAGTACAGTTGATGCTGATAGGCTTGATTATATAAATCGTGATATGTTAGCAAGTGGTTATATAACAGGTCCAAATGACCATATAAGAATCACTAAACAAGCTGTTTTAGTGGAAAAAGAGAATATTTTTCATTTGAGTTTTTATGATATGAGTTTAATTGACATTGAACATATGCTTGAAATGAGATTTAATCTATATAAAAAAGTAATTTTTAATCATGGAATTGCAAAAACAGATACTTTACTTGAAAATGTAGTTCAATATTTATCAGATAAATATTTTGAATCAGGTGATATAAATGAAAAAATTTCAAATAATATCTCTATGTTATGGAATTTTAAAAACCCAGATAAAACAAAAGAGCTTGATACTATTTCAATGCTTGATGAAAACTGGTTAATTTCACTTTTTAAAACCAAATATTTTGAAATCAAAGATAAAGAGATTCAAACACCTGAAGATATAAAATATATGTATTGTTTTGAGGAAGTTTTATTTGGAAAAAGAAGATTTAGAAGTCCATGGAAAAACCTAAATGAGTTCTACAAAGTTCTTGATTTTACAACGGTTGAGAGATATAAATTTAGAGAAAGTTTTGGATATATAACAGTAGCTAATCTAAAAAAACTTCAAACTGCTTTGGATGAATTTATAAAAAAATATGAGGGAACTTCGGAAGATTTGTTTTTTTCATACCAAATTGTTTCATTTAAACTAGGAATTGCTAAAGATTTTTATTTGTACGATGGAGAAGAACTTGTAAATATTGATGAAATTTCAACTTTGAGAAAAAGATTAAAACACTCAATGAGAAATACAGTTCCTTTTTATTTGTATTCAACTAAAAAATATTTAACCCAAGAGATGAAAACTGAACTTAGAAATATATTATTTGACATTTTTGGGGAATGAAACAAATCCTTATTTAGCTAAAATAAGACATATCGATTCAAAGGATAAATTTTGGATTTAACAAGCCTAAGAGCAAAATACACAACACGAGGTTTAGATATAAAAGATCTAAACCCAAACCCTTTTTTACAGTTTGAACTTTGGTTTAATGAAGCTATGGAAGCAAAACTAACAGAACCAAATGCTTTTAGTCTTGCAACCGTTGGAACTGATATGATGCCAAGTATTAGAACTGTATTACTAAAAATCTTTGATGAAAAAGGTTTTGTATTTTTTACAAATTATAAAAGTAATAAAGCAAAACAAATTGAACAAAATCCAAAAGCAGCTGCTCTTTTTGCTTGGCTTGAACTGGAGCGACAAGTAAAAGTTGAAGGAAATATAGAAAAAATCTCAACAACAGAATCTTTAAAGTATTTTCTTTCTCGACCTAAAGGGAGTCAAATTGGAGCTTGGGTTTCACACCAAAGTCAAGTTATAAGCTCAAGAAGTCTCTTAGAGCAAAAATTTGATGAAATAAGAAGAAAATTTGTAAAAGGAGAAGTTCCTTTCCCTGATTTTTGGGGTGGATATATTATTAAACCTACAAAAATAGAGTTTTGGCAAGGTGGACAAGATAGACTCCACGATAGATTTGTTTATGAACTTCAAAATGACAATTCATGGACTATTTCAAGACTTGCACCATAAATAACTATTGCAATTCAATAAATAATATTATAGAATCTTCTTTTACGTTAGAAAAGGATGAAGATGAAAGTTAGAAATAAGTTAATTATTGGTTTGGGTAGTATTTTAGGGATTTTTACATTAGCTTTTGTATTACTTACAATTGACATTAACCATGTAAAAAATATAAGTAAACATACAGCAACTGAATCCGTACCAATGTCTGTTATAGCGGAAGATACAAAGTTTCAAAGTTGTCAAATTCAACAGTTTTTAACAGATGGTTCTTTAACTCAAAATCCAGAAGCTTTAACAGAAGCTGAAAATTCTTACAAAAAGTTTATGGAAAATATATCTAAATTTGAAAAAATGTTTAAAGATGAAAATAATTTAACAGCTTTAGAAAAAGTAAAACTAATCAAAACAGATGCTACTGATATTTTTAATATTGGTAAAAAAATGGTTGAAGGTTATGCGATTAGTAAAGAAAAGGGTGATGCTATCATGGAAGAGTTAGATAGCAAAGTTCTTGAATTAGCTAAACTTGTAGATGAATTAAAAAATCGTCAGGTAGAAGAAGCTATCTCTAACTCACTTACTACTTATGATAAACTTGATATTACACTTTATATAATGGTTTTCTTATTATTACTTGGAATTGTTATAGGAACTTTAGTTGGTACTTTTTTAGTTAAACTAATATCAAATTCAATCGAACAATTCCAAAATGGTCTTTTATCTTTTTTTAAATATTTAAATAGAGAAACAAATGATGTTAAATTATTAGATGACTCTTCAAAAGATGAATTTGCAGATATGGCGAAAGTTGTAAATGAAAATATATTAAAAACAAAACAAGGTATAGAAGAAGATAGAAAATTAATAGATGAAACTATCTCTGTTTTGGCTGAGTTTGAGCAAGGTGATTTATGCCAAAGATTACATATTGATGTTTCAAATCCATCTTTAATGCAATTAAAAAATGTTGTAAATAATATGGCAGAACACCTTGAAACAAATATTGATAATATCTTAGATGTTTTAGAAGAATATACTAAATATAACTATTTAAACCATGTAAAAACAAGTGAACTTAAAAAAGATTTATTAAGACTAGCAGAAGGTGTAAACAATGTAGGTGGAGCAATAACTCATCTATTATTGGAAGATAGAGCAAATGGTTTAACCCTAGATAAAAGCTCTCATGTATTACTTGATAATGTTGATAAGTTAAATATTAGCTCAAATGAAGCTGCCTCTAGCTTAGAAGAAACAGCTGCTGCGTTAGAACAAATAACTGGAAATATTAGAAATAGTACTCAAAATATCGCAAAAATGTCTGACTATTCAAATAGTGTTACAAAATCTGCTAAAGAAGGTGAAATATTAGCAAATCAAACAACCCAAGCAATGGAAGAGATAAATGCACAAGTAAACTCTATTAATGATGCAATTTCAATAATAGACCAAATTGCTTTCCAAACAAATATTTTAAGTCTTAATGCAGCCGTTGAAGCTGCAACTGCGGGAGAGGCTGGAAAAGGATTTGCAGTTGTTGCAGCAGAAGTTAGAAACCTTGCAAATAGAAGTGCTGAAGCTGCTAGAGAAATTAAAAATATTGTTGAAAATGCAACTTCAAAAGCAAATCATGGAAAAGAGATAGCAAATAATATGATTGATGGATATAGACAATTAAATGAAAATATATCTCAAACTATAAACTTAATTTCAAGCATAGAAGTATCAAGTAAAGAGCAATTAAATGGAATTATCCAAATTAATGATGCTGTAAATCAACTTGATAAACAAACTCAACAAAACGCTTTAATAGCTTCACAAACACAAGATATTGCAATGTTAACTGATCAAATTGCAAAAATGGTTGTTAATAATACAAACCAAAAAGAGTTTGTAGGAAAAGAATCAGTTAAAGCAAAAGAGTTAAATTAATTACAATTTGTCATATTTTTAAACTCTAATTTAAATTTTAAGTAAAATTCACTAAATATTTATTTGGAGTTTAAAATATGATATTAGGTAAATGTCCATATTGCAAAGGAAATGTTCAAGCTATTAAAAGTACAGCAAATGGGAAAAAAGTAAATCTTTATTCTTGTGAAAATGCAAAAAAAGAGTATGACGATAGTGAACAATTTGTTTTTACATCTGATTCAACTTGTACTTTTAGAGTATATTCAAATGTATTTTTAAGATGGAATAAAAGAAGTTTCTCAAAATATGAGATGAAAAAATTACTTGAAGAAGAACAAATAATCGTAAGACTTCATGGAAGAGCCGGAACAAAAGAATATTTCAAATATGTAATTACAGATAAAGAGTACGGGGTTTCTATTTTATGGGATGAAGAGGTAGAAGAGAAATTAATCTCTTCTTGAAGTTGTTTCTAATAAATGGTAACCAAAATCAGTTTTAACTGGACCATGAACTACATTTATAGCTTCGTTAAATACAACTGCATCAAACTCAGGAACCATTTGTCCTTGGAAAAAGTTTCCTAAATCTCCACCATTTGCTCCAGATGGACATGAAGAATACTCTTTTGCAATATCTTCAAATTTTTCACCAGCGGCAATTCTTTTTTTTAATTCTAAACATAACTCTTCACTATCAACTAATAGATGTCTTGCTGTTGCACTTTTCATAAATAACTTTTCCTTGCTAAATTTTATAAGGGCGCAATTCTAGCATAAAGAACTAATCAATGGCTTAATCAAAAAATTCTATTGCGTTTTTACCTTGTTTTTTAGCAACATACATAGCTGTATCTGCTTGTTTTATAATATCTCTTACACTAACACTTGAATCACTAAAAAGCGTAATTCCAATACTTGGAGTTGATACATTTTTATGACCTTCAATATGTGTGATTGCATTTAAAGTATCTTTTATTTTTTCAGCAAGATTTGTAATATTTGTTTTTGCATCTAATTTATTATTTCCTACATTATCAAGTAAAACGATAAATTCATCTCCACCAATTCGAGCAATTGTATCTTCATCTCTAATTACTTCTTTGATTTTTTTAGCAACCATAATAAGTAAAGCATCTCCAATATCATGCCCTAAAGTGTCATTTACTTCTTTGAAATTATCTAAGTCGATGAAGATTAAACCACCAACCATTTTGTGTCTTACAACTTTTGTAATTGCATGTTCAATTCTATCAAGTAATAATAATCTATTTGGCAATCCTGTAAGATTATCATGTGTTGCTTGATATTCTAAAACTTTTTCTTTATCTTTTTGTTCAGCAATATCGATATATTGTCCTAAGAAGTGTGTGATTTTTCCATCTTTGTCTTTAATTGCAGTTATTGTACTTCTTAATGGAATTATTTCATCATTAGCTTTTTTATTAAAAACTTCTCCACTCCAGAAACCTTTAACCTTAAGTTCATTCCATAAATCATCTGCAAATTTTCTATCTTGATGAACTGATTTAAATATTCTTGGATTTTGACCAATTATTTCATCTTTTGAATATCCCATAACATTACAAAATGCTTGATTAACTTTTACTATTTCACCAACATCATTTGTAATAATCATAGGTTCTGTTGATTCAAAAGCATAAGAAGATAATCTTAATTCATCTTCTTGTTTTAATCTAATCTCTTCATAATCAATTTTTTCTAAACAGTGTGTTACATCACTAACTAATTTATCAAATAAGATTTCAACTTCTTGGTCAAAAAATCCCAATTCATTTGAATAAATTGCCAATGTACCAACAACTTTATTAAATTTTTTTATAGGAAAACATGCCATTGAGTTTATATTCAAAACTTCAGCATCTTCATAAAAAATAGAGATATTTTTTTCTAAAAAGTTATTAACCATAATATTAGTTTCCCATTTTATGGTTTTTGAAATAATATTATCTCGATTTTTATCACTATATTGCGACATTTGTGTTAATAATTTTTGTTTTAAAGTTCCCTCTTGAGCTATTATTTCTTGCGTAGATAGGTCAAAAATAAAAGAAAATTGAATTTTATTACTCTCAGAAAGTAACTCACAAATATTCGAAAATAATTTTTTTCTATTATCGATTTTTAATAAAAACTTATTCGCTTTATTTAATAATTCATACACTTCTTTATGTTTTTGCACTTTACAAAAACTCTTTTGTTCATTAAAAATAATATTTCTTAAAACAAATAATAAACTAATTAATGTTGAAAAAGAAACAAATAAGAATATAAGACTTTTTTGTTTTTCAAGTTCAGCATCATTCTCAAATTTTACAACATGTTTTTCAACAGAATAAAGTAAATTTTTATAAATATTAGTTAAAGAGTCTAAATTTTCAGTTGATACTTTATTCCACTCTTCAAGATTTAATTCAAAGTGTGAAAAATTCTTATTTTTAACATTATTTCTTAAAATAAATATCTTATTAAAATACTCTTCGTTTAGTTTAGAATTATATTTTTGAACCATTTCTAAATTTGTATTATTTAAAAATAGATCTTTATTAATCTCTTCAATTGAATAATCTTTCATTAAAATATTATAAAGTTTATCATTGATTTTACCATTGATAAAATATGATACAAAAATAGTTTTTTCTATGTAAGTAGCTTCTTTAAAACTTAAAAAGTATGTGATATTTCTAAACTCATTATTAAAATCAAAAGCCAATTTTATAGGTTTAAACATAAATAATGTTTCTAATAATAGTTTATTAAATTCATTATATTCTTCAAAAATTTCATCAAGAGTAATATCAGATTTATCAACTCTTGCCCTAAATTGTTCTAAATTATTAAATTTATTGTTTAAGTCTGGATTTTCAAAAGTTTTTATTAAATCCTTAAAGTTTTCATTTGAAATATCTCTACTTTTGTTTAAATCTGTTTGACTATTTTTTTGTAAAAAATTTATTACTGTTAATTCTCTCTCTTTTTGGAAAGAGTCTATTAACTTTTCTGTATTTTTTAAATATACTAAATTACTATTTATTGCATCAACTTCATTAAACGATTGTATTTTTTCAAAAACTAAAACCGTACTAAAATATAGAATTCCTAAAGCTGGTAATGTGAATATTAAAATTATTTTTAGGAACAATGTATTTTTAAACAATATATCTTTCCTTTATGCTATTATTATTTCTCATAGATTCTATAATATTTACCTTTAATCTTTTCTTTTGATAATTTTTCTAAAACAAAAGAAATTTTCTCTTTACTAATCGCCACATATGAAGCAAAATCTAAAATATCAATTTTACCTATTTCATCTTTGTGTAAACCGATTCCAGCTGTTAATGCACCTAAAATATCCCCAGCTCTTAGTTTTTGTTTTTTTCCACCATTTATAAAAATAGTTCTTAAATCTGAATCAATTTTATATGATAAATCATCTTCAATTTTATCAATACTTTCATCTTCTATATCACTAAAAGTATCTTTTATAAGTTCAACTCTATCAAAATCATTGTGAGTATAAAGTGAAATTGCCATTCCACCTTTTCCAGCACGAGCTGTTCTTCCGATTCTGTGAGTATGGATTTTTTCATCTAAAGATAAATCATAATTTATAACCAAATCCACATCATCAATGTGTAAACCTCTTGAAGCCACATCTGTTGCAATTAAAACAGGGTATGATTTATTTGAAAATAAAATTATTGTTTCATCTCTTTGTTTTTGCTCTAAATCAGAATGAAGTGTTAAAACATCCAAACCTAAATCGTATAAATCATCGGCTAATTTGTCACAAGTTATTTTCATATTACAAAAAATCAAAATTGATTTTGCTTTGTTTGATGAAATAAGTGCTGGAATTAAAGCTGTTTTATTTGCTTCATCAACATTATAGAATTTTTGTTTTATATGAACTTTTTCTTCATTTTCTACTTTTACAACTAAAGGATTTGATAAAACATTTGAAGCTAATTTTCCAATATTTTTTTCATAAGTTGCTGAAAAAAGAAGTGTTTGTCTCTGTTTTGGTAAAGTATTTATGATTTCCATAATATCATCATAAAATCCCATATCTAGCATTTTGTCAGCTTCATCTAAAACCAAAGTATTGATATTTTCTAAATCAATATTCTCTTCTTTTATATGTTTTAGAACTCTTCCTGGAGTTGCTACGATTATGTGCGCTCCATGAGATAAAGATAGAGCTTGAGGTTTAAAAGGCATTCCACCACAAAGTGTAAGAACTTTTAAATTATGAATATGACGAGAGAGTTTTCTAATTTCTAAAGCAATTTGATTTGCTAACTCCCTTGTTGGAGCTAGGATTAAAGATTGAATTCTAAAGTTTTTTATATTTATTTTATTTAATATTGGAATACAAAAAGCCACAGTTTTTCCAGAACCTGTTTTTGCTTGTGCGATTAAATCTTTATTATCCAAACTCAAAGGTAAACTTTTTTCTTGAATTGCTGTTAATTTTGTATAACCTAAAGAGTCTAAATTTGTAAGAAACTCTTTTGGAAGATTTAATTGTGAAAATTTTTCGATTAAAATGGGAAAGCCTTTATAGTTTTTGATATATTATATCCAAAACTATAAAGTACTATTAGAGAAGATTTATTTTTTTTCTATTTTTTTAAAAACAAAAGAGATAACTAAAATAATCACTACAATTGTAATTAAACCTACATATTTAAAATCTTCACTTAGATTTAAGATATATTCACCAGCTGTAAAACTTGCATATCCAATTACACAAGCCCATAAAATAGCTGCTAATGCGTTAAAAATTGTAAATTTTAAAGCTGAATATTTTGTAATTCCCATAGCAAGTGGAACTAAAGTTTTTATTCCATAAATATATTTTTGTACAAAAATTACAAAAGAGCCATATTTTTTCATCAAAAGATGAGCAAGGGCAATTTTTCTACCATATTTTTTCATCATATCTTTTGCATAGTTTTTATTTTTTCTAGCAAGAAAAAACAGAAATTGACCACCAATAAAATTTGAAATAGCTGCGATTATAATACAAACATAGATATTTAAATCCCCAGAATAAGATAAAACACTAGCGATTGCAAGTCCTACAAATCCTCCCCCAAATGAGTATAAAAATAGAGCTATATAACCCCAATCTCTAATAAACTCTTCCATTAATTAAGCCTTTATTCCAAAAAATTCTAATGCTTCAATAACATCATCATCTTCTACATCAATCGATTCATTTTTGATATTTTCTTTTGTTTTGTTTATTATGTACTCTTTCACTTTTTGTTTAACATCATTAGCATCTTCAACTATTACAAATCCACTAAATTGGATTTCATTGTCATAACAAAGTAAAACTCCCTCACAAAACTCTTCAATAAATTCACTAATTTCTCTGTAATTTATATCCAAAGCACTTGCATTCCAACCATAATCTTCAAGTTCTTTATCTTCAAATAACTCAACTCCATCACTTTGGTGATCAAAATAAAGCATATTTTCTTTGTTTAAATCAATGATATTTTGCCAATTTGAAACAGGTTTTATTTTACAAATTGTTCCAGCAATTGTTGGTTTATAATCGGCAAAAAGTTGTGATGTTATAGCTTTTGCATCTACTATTGAAGATAATTGAGGTAATTGCATATTTTTATAAATTACTGCTTTTTTTTCTACTTCCTCAAGTTTTGTGTAAATATTTCCATCTACATCAATAATAATTGGAGTTTTTGAAGCGTATAAATTTAAAATATATGTAATATCAATATTAAGTTCTAAATCTTTTATATTTATTTTTTTCATTTTTATATAGTCCTATTCATAAAATGTGGCGATTTTATCCAAAGTTATATTAAATCTAAAATTTTAGTAATTAATGTGTAACTTAACTATAATGTTTTCTATTAATAATTTTTTTTTCATAATTATTAAAGGTAAATGATATATAATTAACGGGATATTTAAGTTTATAAAGGGTTGTATGGTGTTATTCAAAAAAATTTTAACTACATTTTTTAATAAAAACCATATGAAAACAATCTTTTTAATTGATATTTTATATATGAAAGATTTGAATGCCATTTATGATTTCAAAAATGGTGATTTCATTATAAAACAACTTAAACACATCCTAAAAAACAAAACTAAAGAACTAATAAAAAAAGAACTTCAACGAGATATCCATATAAAAATCAAAAATACTCATGCCGATGTATTTGAAATTTTGTTATTTGATAATTTAAGTATTGAAGAGATTAAAAATGTAAAAAATCTCATTTATGAAAATATAGTATCTAATAACTTTAAACTAATAAAAAATCATTCAACTATAAATATAGATGTTACTATTGGTTGTGCAAAAAGTAACGATAAATATATAAAGATTTATGCAGAAAAAGCTTTATCTAACGCAAAATTAAACTTTTTACACTATATGTATTATGATTCATTTTTATATAAAAATGAATCTGTAAATGAAAATCTACTTGATACTTTAAACCATAGTATTGATAATAATATAGTAGAACCATATTTTCAAGCAATTATGGATAACACAAATGATAAAATAGTTAAATATGAAGCATTAATGAGGATTTTTGATAAAAATGGGCAGATTATAATGCCTAATATTTTTATTCATAAAGCAAAAAAATGTAGGCTTTATAACAAACTTATGGAAATAATGATTGATAAAATAATTATTTATATTTTAGAACATAAAATTCATGTAAGTATAAATCTCGATTACACAGATATTTTAAATCCTCACATAAAAAAAGTATTAATAAATAAAGTAAAAAATAATCAAGTTGGAGAATATCTTACTTTAGAAATATTAGAAAGTGAAAAAGTTTCTAACTATGATATTGTAAATGATTTTATAAATACAATAAAAAAATTTGGTGTAAAAATCGCTATTGATGACTTTGGTACTGGATTTTCTAACTATGAAAATATTTTAAATCTAAATATTGATTATATAAAAATCGATGGTTCTTTAATTAAAAAAATTGATGAAGATATATATTTAAATCTAATCAAAAGTATCGTTTTATTTTCAAAACAACAAAATATAAAAGTTGTTGCTGAATTTGTAAGTGATTTAAAAACATTAAGATATGTAAAAAATATAGAAATTGACTATTCACAAGGTTATCACATTGGGAAACCTATGAGTATTCAAGAACTTTTGGAGAAAAGAAATTGAAACAAGAACTAAAAAAAATAACTAATTTAACTATAAATGAACTTTTAAATAATGAGATTATACTTCCATCTACTTATTTTAATAAATTTAACTATCATGCAAAAGAGTTGGAAATAAATTTAGATGATGAAAATTTCAAAAAAGAGTTAAACAGTATAATTTTAGAAGATTTACAAACTATAGAAAATTATATGAATATAGTTATATCAAGTGCTATGTCTTTAAAAGAAAATACAAAAAATGCTACAAATGCAATAATAAATAAAGATGTAGATACTTTAGGTGATATTTATAAAAAAATGCTTGACTTGGAAAATGAAGTTAAATCTTTAAATAGTAAACTTTTTTTAGATGATTTAACAAATAGTTTTAATAAAAAATGGCTTTATAATAAGTTTTTAAATTCTGAAGCTTTATTCCAACAAAATGGTATTTGTACTTTAGTTGATGTAATTGATTATTCGTATATTCAAAAAGAGTATGGAGAACTTCTTGCAAATAATTTACTTATTTTTGCAACAAAATTTATCAAACAAAAATTAAAAGATGAAGATTTAGATTTTAAAATTGTTAGATATTTTGAAAGTAAATTTTTGATTTTTATAGCAAATACGGAAGAAAATAAAAAAGAGATTATTAACTCTATTTTAAATTTAGAACAACTTTTATCAAATACAACACTAAAAAGTAATTCTGGACTTTTTATAAAAGCAAAATATGAGTTTAAAATCTCTTCATATAAAACAAATCAAGAATCTAAAGAGATTTTTGAAAGATTATTAACAAAAGAAAAAGAAGCATAAAATTCTCTTGTTTTTTCAAGAGCTTCTTTGTATGAAATCTCTTGAAATCTTATTTTTGTATTAACTTTAGCTTGAGACAACTTAAAACAATCAACATTTAAAACCGTTCCAATTTTTGGGTAACCACCAAGAGTTTGTCTCTCTTTTAATAAAACTATTGGTTGTCCATCTTTTGGACTTTGAATAGCTCCAAAAGAAATTCCTTCTGAAATAATCCCATTTATATCACAATTTATTGGTTTTCCTTGAAGTTTACAGCCCATTCTATTAAAATCTTTAGTAACCATATAAGTTGATGAAAAAAACTTTTTTATCTCTTCTTTTGGAAAATTTTCATGCTGATATGATAATAAAACTCGCAAAGTTAAATTTTCTTCATATTTGGAAATAAACTCTTTTTTTAGAAATTTTTTATTTATTTCTCTACTTTTTTTAAAAGCTAAAATATCACCTTTTTTAAGTCTATTTCCATCTATTCCACCAAGATTTTCTTTTACAGTTGTACTATTACTTCCAAATTCTTTTTTTATTAAAAAACCATCTAAAACAGCTAAATAGAGCCAATTTCCACTTAAAATTTTGCCTATTTTGATAATATCATTTTTTTTAACTTCATAATTTTGCCAAAGTTCTTTTTTTTCATCATTAATAAAAAATTCACAATCTGCACCTGTAAGGCATAAAGTTGTGTTTTTATGTACTTTAAAAATAA
The DNA here is from genome assembly GCA_028681275.1 of Aliarcobacter sp. Lineage (GTDB taxonomy): Bacteria > Campylobacterota > Campylobacteria > Campylobacterales > Arcobacteraceae > Aliarcobacter. The sequence continues at coordinate 2,237 of JAQUIV010000026.1, read as the reverse complement.
CATTTGAACACCCTATTTCTAAAACATTTGTGTCAAGGGAATTTTCTAATAATTTATTAGCTATAAAATAAGCATATTCATCCATAACACCAGAGTTTGTAACTCCCAAATGGGAATAAGAAAATCTTCCTCTATCTTGAAGGGTTACAAAAAATGGATTATTTATAAGTTCTAAACTCATAAAATTCCACCTTGAGATAAAAAATTTTCCTTTGAAATAGAATTAAATTTTACTCTGTTTCCAACTTCAAAAATTGATAAACTTTCTAAATTTTTATCAAATAATTCTAAAGCAGTTTTTCCAATAATATTCCAACCTCCAGGAGAGTTTTGAGGATAAACAGCTGTTTGAGAATCTGCGATTGCTACACTTCCTTTTGGAACTAAAGCTCGTGGAGTTTCTAATCTAGCAGTTGATATTTTTTCATCCACACTCGCAAGATATGCAAATGCAGGTAAAAATCCTATTGCATAAACATCATATATTTTGGAAGTATGAATTTGTATAATTTCATCAATAGCAAGTGATTTTTCAAAACTTATTTTTTGCAAATCTAAACCCGTTTCTAAACCATAATAAACATCAATGGTGATAATTTTTTCTTCAAAAATTTCTTCAATATTTAGATTTATAGAATTTTGAATTAAATTTTTCAAGCTTTCGTAATCATATTTAAAAATATCAAATTGAATAAAAATAGAAGTATATGAGGGAATAATTTCAATCAAACCCTCAAAATTGAGGGCTTTTAGAGATAAATAAGCTTTTTTTACTTTTGTTGCTGTTTGTTCATCTATTTTGTCACCAAAATAGATAATTAATGAATCAACTCCAGCAATTTTAAACCTCATCAAATAAGAGTTTTTCTCACTAATTTTATAAAATCAAGAGCTTTTTCATTATCCCCATGAACACAAATAGAATCACTTTTTAGAAAAATTTTATGCCCTTCTATACTTGTTACAAAACTCTTTTCTTTTAAATTCACAACCCTTGTTATTACATCCAACTCTTCGTGAATAATGGCATTATCTTCCATTCTTGAAACCAAAGTTCCATCGTTATTGTAGTTTCTATCTGCAAATACTTCAAAAAGTAATCTTATATCATAAAGTTTTGCTGTGTATTCATACTCTTCATTTTTTGGACCTGATAAAACCATAAGTTTAATATTTTTATTAAAAGATGAAATTGCATTTAAAATTGCTTTGAAAATATTTTCATCCCTCATCATATCATTGTATAAAGCACCATGAGGTTTAACATAAGAAACAACCATACCATTAGCTCTACAAAAGGCATTTAAAGCTCCTAATTGATATAAAATAATAGATTTAATCTCTTCAAGTGAACACAACATTGTTCTTCTTCCGAAACCTAATAAATCGTGATATGAGGGATGAGCGCCAATTGAAACATTATATTTTTTTGCTAAAATTACACTTCTACTCATAGTAACAGCATCACTAGCATGGAAACCACAAGCTAAATTTGCCATATCAATATAAGGCATAATCTCTTCGTCATTTCCCATCTTCCAAATACCAAAACTCTCGCCCATGTCACAATTTAATCTTATTTTCATAGCTTTTTCCTATTTAATATTGATACATATGATATTTTTTATTTTCTGCTGCTTTTTTCTCTTCTATTTTTTTATAAACTTCTAAAGCTTTTTGTTTTTGTTCAACATTTATTTCTTTTGTTTTATACTCTTTTATAATTGTTTCTAAAACTAAAATATAAACAATAGAGTTTAGTTTTAAAGAGTCTTCATTTCTCATTAATTTATCTAAATCAATAGCATAAACAGCTTCTGAAAAAGTAAAAAATAGTCTTTGAGAAATATCTTCAAGTCTATATGAGTATCCAAGAATTACCAAAAAATTCTCTTCAAACTCTTTGTCTAATCCTAATTTTCTTAATTCATTTGCAAAAGATGAGATTTGCTCGTCATAATTTGCAGCGATTTGTGGTGCTTCTATTATCTTATTTTTGAAACTATAAATAAAATTTGAGATTTCGTTAATTAGTTCTATTTTGAATCCTTTTTTCACAATTATTGCATTAACTCTATTATATAATGTAAATCTAAAAATTACAAAAAATATTAGGAAAAATTATGAAAAAATCACTTATCGTTTCATCATTACTTTTTAGTTCAGCTCTTACATTTGCTTTGGATTTAGGAAGTATCTCAAAAAGTGTACTTGAAACTACTCAACAAATAAACAAT
>JAQUIV010000025.1 GCA_028681275.1 Aliarcobacter sp. | reverse complement strand
ATTACAAACTCAGCACCTTTATATAGTTCATTCTCATATTTAAACTCTACATTATGGGCTTCAATTTTTCCATGCATTCCCTCATCAATGAGTTTATAAGTCATATGTAATCCAAGTCCTGTTCCTTGTGATTTGTGTTTAGTTGTAAAATATGGATCATATATTTTTGACATAATATTTTCAGGAATACCTCCCGCATTATCTTTTATACTAATTTTTATTGTATTATTTTCAGATATTGTTTTAATAAATATTAGAGGTTTTATCTGTTTTGTCTCTTCTATTGCATCTTTTGCATTATTAAAAATATTGATTAAACATTGTATTAATTCATTTGGATAACCATCTATTTTAATCTTATCATCTAAGTTAAGAATAATGTTTAGATTCTCTTTTTTTATTGAAGATTCAACAATATGTAAAAAGTTATTGATAGTAGCTGATAAATTATAGGTTGTGATTTTTCTATCACCTTTAATGAAGTTTCTAAAATCATTTATTGTTTCTGATAAATATTGTGCATTTTTATTTATCAAATCCATATTTTGTACCAATTCTTCATCTTTTAATGTTCCAAACTCTTTTTGTATTTTTACTCCTGTGGCAACTGTTGAAATCATTGATAATGGTTGTCTCCATTGGTGAGCAATATTACTCATCATTTCTCCCATTGAGGCTAATTTATCAGCTTTAAAAAGTTTTTCTTGGAATAGCTTGTTTTTTTCTACTTCATCTTTTATTTTCATTTCTAGTGAAGAATTTAATTTATCTAATTCATCTTTCTTTTGCTTTAGAATTTGATTTGATTTTTCTAATTGATGAGTTCTTTTTAAAATTTCATTTTGAAGAAAATTGTTAGTATGTTTTAGTAAATATTGTCTATATAAAAAGAAAATTAAAACAACTAAAAGAATTGCTGTTATAGTCCAAAGGTATGTGTAATCTTCAATTTTTTCATATTTAATTGAAACCCATTTATTTGTAATTTGTTGAATATCTTCTCTTGTAATAGTATGTATTGCTTTATTTAAAATATCTTTTAATATAGGTTCATCATTTCTTATCCCCATTCTTAAATGATTTTCATAGTTTTCTGGTTGATTTAAAATTTTGAGATTAAAAAATCCTTTTTCTTTTATTGTGTATGCTGAAATAATCATAGATCTAACAGTTAAATCAGCTTTTTTTTCTTCTACAAATCTAAAAGCTTCATCTTCTGAATTTACTGGAATTATAATAAGATTAGGAAAATCTTTTTGAAATCTTTCATACATTGCAGTCTCTTTAGGGATAGCAATAGATGCTTTTATTTTTGATAAATCTTTTATTGTATCCTCTTCAGATCTTCCAATAATTACATTTGGATCATTAAAAATAGGTTCTGTAAAATTGAGCCAAGTTTCCCTTTGAGGTGTTTGGTTTAAAAAACTCATAAGATCACATTTTCTTGCTTTTGAAAATTCAACACTCTCTTCCCACGATTTAGTAGGGATTACTTTTATATCAATTCCTAGTTTTGTTGAAATTAATTTTATAATATCAGCTGCAATTCCAACATGTTCTTTTTTATCATTAAGAATTTCAAATGGTTCCCAATCTGGGTCCACACACATAGTAATTTGATTTTTTTTATTTAAATAACTCTCTTCTTGAGTATTTAATGGAATAGTACTTTTTAGTTCTTTTGTATTTGATGTATTTGTCCATTTTCTTTTTAACTCATATAATTCCTCTTTTGTTATCTCTTTTTTGCCTTTTTCCAAAATTTGTTGTAAGAGAGTATTCTCTTTATTTGTTGCTAAATGCATATCAAGGTTAAATCTATTATCTGTAACTTCGAAGGCAGGTTTTAGATTTGTAATAAGGTTATTTTCAATGAAATAATTGGCAACAACAAAATTATCAATAAAACCATCGGCTTTATCAAAAGCAACTTTTTTAAGACCTTCTAGTGTATTTTCAACAAATACTAATTTTATGTTAGGATAATATTTATTTAAAAGTTCTTCTTCATAAAATCCTTTTATTACGGCTATTTTTTTTCCGTTAAAATCATTTAGATTTTGAAAAAGATTTTGATCTTTTTTTACAAAAACTGAATCAAAAGTTTTTGTATAAGGAGAAGTGAAATTCAAATAGTTATCTCTATTTTCAGTTTTTGCAATGTTTAACATTACATCAATTTTATTCTCTTTTATCATTTGTAAAAAATCATTCCAAGAATACCCAGAGATATAATCAATAGATAAACCAACTTTAGAAGCCAATAAATTCATATAATCTATTGAATATCCAGTTGCTTTTCCATTAACATTGTAGTTAAATGGTGGCCAGTCTAGTTCGTTGTGTACTTTTATAATTGGATGTTTTTTTAAAAACTCTTTTTCTTCATTTGAGAGTAAATTTTCTATTTTATTTTTTTCATTGATATAATAATCTAATAACATAGAATTAATATTTTGATTTTTATCAACTAAACCTAAATTTGAATACATATCTGCATTTAGTTTTATTAATTCAGGAGTAATTGCTCCTATTTTGAAAACATTTGTTTTAAATAGTTTTTCTGTTTGATTCGCTTCAAATAATAAAGACTCAGGAGTTTTTCTTTGAGTATATTTATTATAAATTAAATTAACAATTTCTTCTTTATTTTTAAAGGCATATTCCCAACCTTTATTTGTTGCTTCAACAAAATTTTTTACCTTTTCTAAATTTGTATTTATAACTTGTTGACTTGTAAATAGTTCTACATCATATGAATAAATTCCAAAACTTGCAGGATTTAAAATATTATATTTAACTCCCAATTTATCTAAATCAAAAGGTTGTGAAGTTATAAAAACACTCATTGCATCAACTTCATTATTTGCAAATTTGTCTATTTTGAAATTGTGATTTACCAAAGTATAATCATTTTTCTTAATTCCAAAATCTTTTAACATAACTCCTAAACTTGTATGTTCCATTTCCCAATCTACTGCCATAATTTTTTTGTTTTTTAAATCAGCAGGAGTTTTTATTCCAGGTTTAGTAAGAAGAGCAAGGGCATTTTGTTTAAAATATGAAGCTATTAAAACGACAGGTTTTTTATTGAGTTTTTCTAAAATTAAAGCAGATGATGATATTCCAAATGTTGCATTTCCACTTAAGACTTCATCTGTTATATTTATACCTTCTTTAAACTCTCTTATTTCAACTTCAAGTCCAACATCTTTGTAATATCCTTGTTCAATTGCTGCATAAAAACCTGCAAATTCAAATTGATGTTTCCATTCAAGTTGTAAAGTAACTTTTTCTAAATTAGTTGATACTGAATTTGCAAATAAAAAATTTTGCAAAAATAGAATAAAAAATATTAAAAGTTTAAATAATTGTTTCATAGTTTTTCTTTATTAGTTAGATTATAATTTATGACTTCATTATATTATATCATTAAAAAATTGCTTCATAATTCTTTTAAAATATAATTTAGATACAATATTATTAATTTAGAAAATAAGGAAATTTCATGAGTGATAGATTACATGAAATAATAGGACAAATAGGCATTTTACATAATCAGTTATTGGAAAATGAAAAGATAAAAAATGCAGATGAAGTTTTTGAATTTATAAAAAGTTATGACAGTGATATACAAAAACATTATTTAAATTTGTTGTTACAATATTATTTTCAGCAAAATGATTTAAGTAATTTAAAAAAGTTATTGTTAGTTGGTGCAAAGTTTGATATTAGATTTGAAGATGTAAAAGAGGCATTTTTAAATATAAAATCAAAAGATGAAAATGTTATAGAGTTTATGGAAGATGCAGTTATTTTTATTAAAGAAAAAATCAATGAAAATGATTTAAAAGATATTTATGATTATTATAAAAATAATGTGCAATTTCAAGAGTTTTTAAATACAACAATAGAGTTAATTAAAAAAAATAGATATGTAGCTGTTTATTGTTTTTTTAATCCAAATACTATTTATGGAAAATTCTTTTTAAATGAAGATTTATTGGAATCTTTAAAAAGAGATTTGCCATATTTATTGAAATAAAGATATAAAATGCCTGCTTTTGAATTTGTAATTCCTCAAGGTTTTTTATTTCTTCCTGCAAATTTTTCTTTTGTTTCTTTTTGTTTTTTTATAAGTTTTATTTTGTCTAAAATATTCAAAAGTGTAATAGTTTTTTTTGTTTTATTAATTGCTTTATTAAGTGTTGGTTATGGTGATTTATTTTTAAAATATGCAATTAAAAATTATTATGAATTAACACAGATGGATTCAAAAATATATATTTATCCTACAAAAAATGAAGGACAAAAAATTGATAGTTTATCAATTTCTACTATATACGCCCATCCTCTTAAATATTCAACAGCTTTAACTTCAATTGAAAAAGATGAAATTAGAACGATACATGAAAATTATGTAGAAAGATTTATTGATATAACAACTTATGCAAATAAATATAATAAGATTGTTTCAAATGTTGAAAGAATTAGTTTAAATAATCATTCTGATAAAAACTTTACAAATAATGAAAAAGCAAGATTTATCATAGAAAAGAATACAAAAGAAACTTTTTTCCCTAAAATTTATTCTCAACAAGAGTATAAATTTATTGATACAACAACTAATTATGTTTTAGCAACAGCTTTTAATATCTCTTTTTTAGTTGATAATCGTAAGTTTAGAAATAGATATTTATATTGGGGAAATGAAAAAGAAGAGGAGTTTAATCCAACGCCTATTCAGAATTTTGATAATATTTACAAAAAGATGTTTATAGATGATATAAGAGGGAAAGTTAAATAAAACTTCCCATCTCATCACCAAGATATTCATCAATTTTTTTAATGAAATCTTCAAAAGATTTATCACCAGTTTTATTAAAAACTACGATTTCTTCTCCAAAATCATTTTGAATAAAATGTTCCTCTTTTAAGATTTTTTTATATAATTCTTGTAACTCTTCTTCACTCTCTTCTTTATTAAATAAAAACCAATTTGCAGTTGAATCTTCAATTCTTACAAGTCCATAAGTTTTATTTTCATCAATGTAATCTTGAATAGTTCCATTATCAAATCTAGCTCCAACAACTAAATCATTTTCATTTAGAATCATTTCCATATTTTGCCTTTATATAGTTAGTCGTGGGATTATAATTAAACCAAAGTTAGCATAAGATTAGTTTTTTAATAATTAGAAATTTTTTGATACAATTGCTTTTAAAAAATGAAATAACAAAAGGTAAAAATGCAAGAAGTTATTCTTTTATCAAAGTGTTCTAGTCAACAATTTGATAAAATTTATGCCATATACGAAAAATCTTTTCCCCTTAGTGAGCAAAAATCAAAAGAGTTTTTTAGAACTTTATTTGAAAGGGAAGATTATTCAATATTTATTTGTCAAAATCAAGATGAAATAGAAGGATTTACAATATTTTATACTCCTCTTATTTTAGACTTTATACTTTTAGAATATATGGCAATAAATGGGAATATTCGCTCAAAAGGTCTTGGAAGTAAACTTTTTCAATATTCTATTTCTCAACTTCATAAATTTGATACAAAACCCATATTAATAGAGATTGATTCAACAAAAGATGGTTCTAAAAATTATGAAATAAACAATAAAAGAGCTGACTTTTATCGTAAAAATAGTTGTAAAATTGTAGAAAATTTCGATTACATTTTGGGATTAAAAAGTGAATATAGAGCCTCAAAAATGGAATTAATGGTTTATTTTCCAAATGAAAAACATATAGAAAAAAAGAGTTTAAAAAGATATATACAAGAGATTTATTCAAATGTTTATAATAGAAGTCATGATGATGAAGATATAGAAAAAATGTTTGAAAATTTAGATGAAAATTTAATTTTAAACTAAAAAATAAAAAGGAAATATTATAAAAAAATTTAAAAAAGTACATATAGAAATCACAAATATTTGTAACTTAAAATGTACATTTTGCCCACCGAAAATTCTACCAAATGGAATTATGAGTTTAGAAAAATTTGAAAATTTAAATGCTCAATTAAAGCCATATACAAAAGAGTTAGCTTATCATATTGTTGGTGATCCACTTGTTTTAACAAATTTAAATGAGTATTTAAATATCAGTTTAAAATATGATTTAAAGGTAAATATTACAACAACTGGAAATACTATAAATGAAAACCATTATGAGGCTTTGTTAAATCCAACAATCAAACAAATCAATTTTTCAATAAACTCTTATAATGCAAATAGCCATAAAAAAACACTTGATGAATATCTAAATCCAATTTTAGATTTTGTAAAATTCGCTCAAAAACAAAAACATGAATATTTTATAAACTTTAGAATTTGGAATTTAGATGAAGAAAAAAGTGCAAAAGAGTTTAATAAAAAGGTTTTTGACAAAATAAATGAAGTTTTTGAAACAAATATAAATATTGAAGATGTTTACAAAGAAAAACCAAAAAATATAAGAATTGCTAGAAAAATATTTTTTAATTTTGATGAGTATTTTTCTTGGCCAAGTTTAGAAAATGAGATAGTTTCAAAAACTGGATTTTGTTATGGTTTGGATTCTCATTTTGGGATTTTAGTAAATGGAGATGTGATTCCATGTTGTTTAGACCAAAATGCCTGTGTGAAGCTTGGAAATACAAATAGTACACAAATAGAAGATATATTAAATTCAAAAAAAGTTTTAGATATTCAAAAAGGTTTTAAAAACAATATTTTAGTTGAAGAACTTTGTCAAAAGTGTGAATATCGAACGAGATTTGATAAAAAGGATTAATAATTATGAATGAAATAGAAATAATACTTAAAAGTGTAAAAGATTTTTTTTCAAGTCCAATGTTAAAAATTGCCTTAGTTCCATTGATACTAACAATGATTATTTTGTATATGTTGTTTTTTGCAGCAGCAGATTTTGGAATCTCAAGTTTACAAGAAATAGCACAAGCTTCACAAAATGGAGAAGAGATAGTTATTGATGAAAATGCACCATTTTATTTTGTTTGGATGACTTATTTAATAGTATTTTTGTTTAAATATTCATTTACATCTTGGCTTGCTGGATTTTTACTTTATACAATTGGAACAGTTATTATTCTTCAAGCTTCGGTGATTTTTAGTATTATAATTATTGGATTTTTAACACCAATGATTTTGAAGATTTTACATAAAAAGTATTATTCTCATTTAGAACTTCACGGTTATGGAACTTGGTTTTCGCCTATTTGGGTTTTATTTAAAAGCTCATTTATGATGATATTTTTATTTGTAATTTTAATTCCAGTATATTTTGTACCAGTTTTAAATATTATAGCTTTTTCGATTCCTTTTTATTACTTTTTTCATAAACTTCTAAATTTTGATGTTAGTTCTACGATTTTAAGCGCTGAACAATATAAAATCATTTATGAAAAAGAGGCAAATAATTTTAGACTTAGAACGCTGTTTTTATATTTTATTTCTATGATTCCTTTTGCGACACTTTTTACAGCTGTTTATTACATCATTTATTTAGGGCACTCTTATTTTGTAAAACTTGATGAGTTAAATAAAATTGAAAACAATTAAATTAATAGCTCATCGAGGATTACACAAAGGAAAAGAAACTCCAGAAAACTCAATGTTGGCCTTTCAAAAAGCAGTTGAAAAAAATTATGGAATTGAACTTGATATTACAATTTCAAAAGATAATCAAATTGTAGTTTTTCACGATGAGACTTTAAATAGATTATGTAATGTAAATGGAAATATTGAAAATTTTGAATACTCTTTTTTGAAAAAACTAAAACTTTATGAAACGCAGGAACACATTCCATTATTTAGTGAAGTTTTGGATTTGACTAAAAATAAAGTTCCTTTAATTATAGAAATAAAAAAACATAAAAACATTGGGATTTTAGAGACAAAATTATGTGAGTTGTTAAATAATCATGTTGGAGAATATTATATTTGCTCTTTTGAAAAAGAGATTTTAACTTGGTTTAAAAAAAATAAACCAAATCTAAAAAGAGGATTGATATTTGAAACTAATCTAAAAAGATTTGAAAAATATAATAAAACTCTTTTTTTATATAAATATTTCAAAACAAAACCAGATTTTATCTCTTTAGATTATAGATTAATAGATAGTTCAATTTATGAATTTTGTGTAAAAAATAATTTACCTATCTTTTCTTGGACTATTAATTCTAAAGAAAAATATAAAAAAATAAGAAAAAAAGTAAGTGGTATAATTTTTGAATTCTGATAGTTTCTTTAACTCTTCTCTCTAATATAAAAAAATAAATATATAAAAGATATACAAAAATAAAAATTTCAAAGCCAAACAGTATAGTATAATTTTAGCGAGTAAAAATACGGTATTTTAGGTATTTAACCATAATTTAAACAATTTTATAGTAAATTATCGGACTTTACTAAGGAATATAAAAGATTAATATAAAGGAAAATGATGGGGTGCAATTTAGACTTACTAACTTCTTTTAAAGATAATTGCGGGTTTGGTTTAGTAGCTGATATGAAAAACCGACCAAGTCATAAAAATTTAGAAGATGCAATAACTTCACTCGAAAGAATGATGCACAGAGGTGCAGTAGCAGCTGATGGTAAAACTGGAGATGGTTCAGGTTTATTATTATCAATGCCAGACTTTTTTATGAGAAAAATAGCTAAAGAAAAAGGTATTGATTTACCAGAAATTTATGCTGTTGCTATGATCTTCACAAGAGATTTAAAAAATATTGATGTTTTCACAGAATTTTGTGGAATTAATGATTTAAAAGTAGTACTTACAAGAACAGTTCCTGTTGATACTACGGCATTAGGACAACAAGCTTTAGAAAGTTTACCAGAAATTATACAAGTGTTTGTTGTTCCTAATACTTTAATGTCATCAAAAAGATTTGATGCAATGCTTTATTTAACAAGAAAAGAGTGCGAACACAAATTAATAAATGATAAAGATTTTTATATTCCAACATTTTCATCTAAAGTTATAGCCTATAAAGGGCTAATTATGCCTACGCATATTAAGAATTTTTACATAGATTTAAGAGATGAAGATTTCACAATATCATTCTCATTATTTCACCAAAGATTTTCAACAAATACACTTCCTTTATGGAGATTAGCTCAACCATTTAGAGCAATAGCGCACAATGGTGAAATTAACTCTGTTGAAGCAAATAGATTCAATGTTGAAGTAAAATCTGAGCAATTAAAATCAGAAATTTTTTCTGAAGCAGAGATGAAAAGATTATTACCTATTTTACAACCAATTGGTTCAGATTCTACATCTTTAGATAATATGTTTGAATTTTTATTAGCAAATGGTGTTGACTTTTTCAAAGCTGCACGTGCGTTAGTTCCAGCTCCTTGGCAAAACGCTCCACATATGGATTCAAACTTAAGAGCATTTTATGAATACACTGCAACTGCAATGGAAGCATGGGATGGACCAGCAGCTGTTTCTTTAACAGATGGAAGACATATTGGATGTTTAATTGATAGAAATGGATTAAGACCATCAAAATATGTTATTACAAAAGATGATAAATTATATATTACATCTGAGTATGGAACATTAGAAATTGAAGATGATAATATCCTTGAAAGAGGAAGATTACAATCAGGACAAATGATTGCTCTTGACCTTAAACATGGAAAAATCTTAAAAGAAGAAGATATTAATAACTATTTAAAATCATCTCAACACTATTCGAAATGGTTAAATGATGATATGGATTATATTCAAGAATATATTGAAGATACTTTTTTAAATGTAAAAGATTATAAACTTGAAAACTTAGAGAAAAAACAAAAATTCTTTAATATTACATATGAAGTATTAGACCAAGTTATTGAGCCAATGGCAAAAGATGGTAAAGAACCAGTTGGTTCTATGGGAGATGATACTCCATTAGCATGTTTTTCACAGGTAAATAGAAATTTTACAGATTATTTTAGACAAAAATTTGCACAAGTTACAAATCCACCAATCGATCCATATAGAGAAAAAGTGGTTATGTCTTTAGAAACAGGATTTGGTCAAGTACATAATGTATTAGATGAAAAACCTGAATATGCAAGAAGATTAAAAGTAACAAGTCCTATTTTAATGAAAGAAAAATATGATGTTTTATACTCTTTTGGAGATGAAAAATCACCAAGATATGATGCATATTACAAAAATAGAGTATTCTCAACTGCATTTAAATCAAATTTAAAAGCAGCTTTAGAACAATTAGCTTCTTATGTAGTAAAAGCAGTTAAACAAGATGGTGTTTCTGTTGTTATTTTAGATGATAGAAGTATTAATGAAAATGAAAAAGTAATCCCAGCTGCAATGGCTGTTGGTTATGTTAATCAAAGATTATTAAAAGAAGAAATTAGACATAGTGTTTCAATAGTTGCAATTACAGGTGAAGTTTATGATCCACATATGGCAGCTGTTTTAGTTGCATTTGGATGTACAGCAATTTATCCATATATGATGTATGCATCAACAGTTGCATTTTTCCAAAGAGAAAAACCAACAAAATATGAGATGCAAAAATTATTAAAAAATACTCAAAAATCTGTTAACGCTGGTTTATTAAAAATTATGTCAAAAATGGGTATTTGTACAATTGCATCATATAGAAATTCAGGATTATTTGATATTGTTGGATTAAGTGATGAAATTATAAACGACTGTTTTACAGGCGCTCATAGTGATTTAGCTGGTTTAACTTATGCTGATATTGAAGAAAAAATTAATAAATCTCATCATAATGCATTTAAAGAAGAAAATACAATTTTCCCTTTAGATTTAGGTGGATTCTATAAATATTCTAATGGTGGTGAATACCACGATTATGGTCCAGCTACAACAAAAGCAATGCATAATAAATCTGCAACTAAAAAAGAAGATTTAACAGATTTTGATGGTTTAAGAGAATTAGTAGCAAATAGAGATAAAAAATTCATTAGAGATTTCTTTGAATTTAATTCAGATAGAAAAGCTATTGATGTAAGTGAAGTTGAATCAAAAGAAGATATCTTCAAAAGATTTGCAACTGCTGCTATGTCACTTGGTTCTATCTCTCCTGAAGCTCACGAAGCAATGGCAACTGCTATGAATACAATTGGTGGTATGTCAAACTCAGGTGAGGGTGGAGAAGATTCAAAAAGATTTGGAACAATTAGAAATTCAAGAATTAAACAAGTTGCATCTGGAAGATTTGGTGTAACGCCAGCATATTTAAGAAGTGCTGATGAGTTACAAATTAAAGTTGCACAAGGTGCAAAACCAGGTGAAGGTGGTCAATTACCAGGACATAAAGTTACTGGTCTTATTGCAACACTTAGACATACAGTTCCTGGTGTTACTTTAATTTCACCACCACCACACCATGATATTTATTCTATTGAAGATTTAGCTCAATTAATTTTTGACTTAAAACAAATTAATCCATTGGCTAAAATTACAGTAAAACTTGTATCTTCAATTGGTGTTGGAACAATTGCTGCTGGGGTTGCTAAAGCTTATGCAGATAAAATTATTATCTCAGGTGGAGATGGTGGAACAGGAGCTGCTCCACTAACATCTATCAAACACGCTGGAAATCCTTGGGAAATGGGACTTTCTGAAGCTCATAATGCTTTAAAAGCAAACCATTTAAGAGAGTTTGTTCACGTTCAAACAGATGGTGGATTAAAAACTGGTCTTGATGTTGTAAAAGCAGCAATGCTTGGTGCTGAATCTTATGCATTTGGAACAGCTTCTTTAACATTACTTGGATGTAAAATTTTAAGAATTTGTCATACAAATAAATGTTCAGTTGGGGTTGCAACTCAAGATGAAACATTAAGAGATCATTTCACTGGAACTGTTGAAAGATTAATTTCATACTTTACATTTATAGCTGAAGATGTAAGAAATATTCTTGCTTCTTTAGGTTATAAAACAATTGAAGAGATTGTTGGAAGATCTGATTTATTAAAAGTTATTGATGATAAATTTGCACAAAAATTCGATTTCCAAAATATTTTAAGAAGAATTGATGGAATTGATACTTGTCAAAAAGCGACAAATGCTCCATTTGATGATAATAAATTTGAAAAAGAGTTATTAAAAAAAGTTCACAGAACTATTGAAAATCCAAACTCTCCTGTAAAAGTTAGTTCAGAAATATCTAATTTAAATAGATCTTTTGGTGCATTAATTTCAGGAGAAATTGCAAAATTCTATGGAGATAAAGGTTTACCTGAAGATTCTATTATTATCAATTTAAAAGGAATTGCAGGTCAATCATTTGGAGCATTCTTATCAAAAGGTATGAATTTACATTTAGATGGTGCAGCAAATGACTACGTTGGTAAAGGTATGAATGGTGGTAAAATCATCATTAATCCTGCTCACCAAGGAAAAGATTTCGCAGGTGCTGGAAATACTTGTTTATATGGTGCAACAGGTGGAAAACTTTATATCAGAGCTGCTGTTGGTGAAAGATTTGCAGTTAGAAATTCAGGAGCAATTGCAGTTGTTGAAGGAACAGGGGATAATCCTTGTGAATATATGACTGGTGGTATTGCTGTAATTTTAGGAAATACTGGAATCAATTTTGGTGCTGGTATGACAGGTGGATTAGCATTTGTTTATGACCCTGAAAAAACTTTTGTTGACAAAATGAATCAAGAACTAATTGAACCAGTTAGAGTTGATACAGATGATACAGAAAGAGAAAGATTATATTTAAAAAGATTATTATTAGACTATTTACATGAAACTCAAAGTGAAATAGCTGAAAATATCTTACAAAACTTTAGAGCAGAAATTAGAAACTTCTGGATGATAAAACCTAAAAATATGACAGTGTTACCACTGGATCCGGACAAGGGAGATTAGAGATATGTTAAACTTTACAAAATTTGAAAGAATTAATCCTGAAAAAAGGGATGTACTTCAAAGATTAAAAGATTTTAATGAGGTATATCAAGTATTTACAAAACAAAGAGCAACTGAACAAGCTGACAGATGTATGCAATGTGGAGATCCATATTGTCATACAGGATGTCCATTAGGAAATTATATTCCTGCATGGTTAAAACAAACAGCAACAAAAAATCCAGAAATGGCTTTTGCTTTATCGAATCAAACTTCTCCTTTTCCTGAGATTTTAGGAAGAATTTGTCCTCAAGATGTTTTATGTGAGGGAGCATGTTCTTTAAATACAGGTCATGGAGCAATTTCTATTGGAGCAATTGAAACTTTTGTTTCAGAAAGCGCTTTTGAAAATGGTTTAAAACCTCAATTTACAACTAAAAAGAATGATAAAAGAGTTGCAGTTGTTGGTTCTGGACCTGCTGGAATTTCAGCAGCAACTTTTTTATTAAGAAAAGGTTTTAATGTTGAAATGTTTGAAAGAGCAGATAGAGCTGGTGGACTTTTAATGTATGGAATTCCAGGATTCAAACTTGATAAAACAACAGTTGATAGAAGAATTAACTGGTTATTAGAAGCTGGAATGAAATTACATACAAATTGTGAAATAGGACGTGATAAATCTATTGCTGAACTTGAAAAAGATTTTGATGCAGTATTTTTAGGAATCGGAGCAACTGCAAGTAATAAAGTTAAAATTGCAGGAGAAGAGTCTTCTAATGTTCATTTTGCAATTGATTTTTTAACAGGAATTCAAAAAAGAAATCTTGGAAATAAAAATGTTAGTTACATTGATGTAAAAGATAAAAAGGTAGTTGTAATTGGTGGTGGAGACACTGCTATGGACTGCGTTAGAACTTCAGTTAGAGAAGGTGCTGAAAGTGTTAAATGTCTTTATAGAAGAGATGAAAAAAACATGCCAGGATCTAAAAAAGAAGTTGTAAATGCTAAAGAAGAGGGTGTTGAATTTGTATTTAATGTAGCACCTAAATCTATAAAAGTTGAAAAAGATTTAGCAGTTGCTGTTGAATTACTTGAGACTAAAATGAGTGAAGCAGATGCAAGTGGAAGACAAAAAGTTGTAATAGTTGATGGAAGTGAATATTTAGAAGAGGCTGATGTTATTATTTTAGCACTAGGTTTCTCTCCTGAAGTTCCATCATTCTTAAAAGAACTAAATGTTGAAACTAACTCTTGGGGAGGAGTTGTAATTGATTCTTCTTATAAAACTTCAAACAAAAAAGTATATGCAGGTGGAGATTGCCGAAGAGGTGCTCACTTAGCTGTTACTGCTGCTGTTGATGGAAGAGAAGCTGCAAAAGCTATCATAAAAGATTTATTATAATAAATGAATAATCTTACAGCCTCGTATAAAAATAGTTTTATAGAGGCTGTAATTCTTGCAAATAAAGAACTTTACACTTACCTAAATACAAATCTATCTTTAAATGATTATGAATATACAAATATCACTGGTTTTGGTGGAGATAATTCTTTAAAAATAGATTTAATTGCTGAAAATATTTTTATAAAACATTTAGAAAATTTTGGAAATATTTATTCTGAAGAGTGTGGTTTAAAAACTACGAATAAAGAGTTTACAATCATTATTGATCCACTAGATGGAAGTAATAACTTTTATTCAAACTTACCTTATTATGGTACTTCTGTGGCTTTACAAAAGGATAAAATCACAATAGCTGGTTTTGTTACAAATCTTGTATCAGGTATTATTACTTATAGAGCATTTGACGAAGAAATAAGATATTTTTCACTTCTAAAAAATGAAGAAACCACTTCTTTAAACATAAATAAAACTAAAATTTCTGTTTTTGAAAGAGCTTATGAATATCCTTTTCTTTGTCAAAAATTATCCGAAAACAGTATAAAATTTAGGTCTTTAGGTGCCGTTGCATTATCTTTATGTGATGCAAAAAATTATGATTTTGTATTATATTGTGGAAAAATAAGAGAGTTTGATATAGTAGCATCTTTGTATATTAATAAAAATTTATATGTTCATGAGACAAAAAAAGTTTTACTTATCTCACAAAATAAGCAAATGTTTAATTTAATTAAAGAAATTATTAAAGAAGTTTAGGTTATAACTCCACCATAAATAAATTATAGTAGGGAAAAGTTATATGTCTTTAATTATTACTGATGAATGTATTGCATGTGATGCATGTAGAGAAGAGTGTCCAAATTACGCTATTGAAGAGGGTGATCCAATTTATGTAATAGATTCTGATAGATGTACTGAGTGTGTAGGACATTATGAAGAGCCTTCATGTATTGAAGTTTGTCCAGTTGACTGTATTATAATTGATCCAGATAACCAAGAAACAATGGAAGAGTTAAAGTTCAAGTATGAACAATTAATGGAAGAAGAAAATTAATGTCTAAAGTAACAACTATTATCGACATTGGGTCTAACTCAATGCGTATGGTTGTACTACAAAAAAGTAGCAGATTCGCATTTAGTTTAATAAATGAAACGAAAAGTAAGGTAAAAATATCTGAAGGTTGCTATGAAAATGGTGGAAACCTACAAGAGATTCCTATGCAAAGGGCATATGAATCACTAAAATCTTTTTTAAATATATCTAATGCATTAAAATCAAGAAAAATTATTTGTGTTGCAACATCAGCTTTAAGGGATGCTCCAAATTCTAAAGTCTTTATTTCTAAAATAAAAAAAGATTTAGGATTAAATATTAAAGTTATTGATGGAGAAAAAGAGGCTTATTATGGTGGAGTTGCCGCACTTAACTTACTCCATGATGATACTTTTGTAACAGTTGATATTGGTGGTGGTTCAACAGAATTCTGTTTTGTAAAAAATGGAAAAATAGAAAAATCAATATCTTTAAATATAGGGACTGTTAGAATAAAAGAGCTTTATTTTAATAAAGATAATATTGAGGGTGCTAAAAAGTATATTTTGGATGATTTAAAAAAGATTTCTGACTTAGGAATTGAAATTCCTAAAAAAGTAGTTGGAATTGGTGGAAGTATTAGAGCATTATCAAAAATGATAATGACAAATAATGATTATCCTTTAGATATTTTACATGGATATACATATGGTGTAAAAAAAGAGATAAGTTTATTTCAAAAAATACTTGATGCACGAAATAATGATGAATTAAAATCATTAGGTGTAAAAAAAGATAGGTTTGATACTATAAAAGAGGGTGCTTTTATATTTAAAACTATTTTAGATGAACTTTCAATAAGTGAAGTTGTAACTTCAGGAGCTGGGGTTAGAGAGGGTGTTTATTTAACTGATTTATTAAGAAATTCTAATCATAAATTCCCAGCTAATTTTAATGTAAGTGTTAGAAGTTTACTTGATAGATTTGAGATTGATCAAAAACAAAGTGCATTTATGGGAAATAATGCAGCTAAGATTTTTGATATATTAAAACCAATGCATAACTTAGATAACAAATTTAGAAGTTTATTAATAATCTCTTCAAAATTACATTCTATTGGTTCAACTTTGAATTTTTATAAGTCAAATGATAATGCTTTTGATTTTATATTAAATGGTTTAAATTATGATTTTTTACATACTTCAAGGGTAGTTGTTGCTCATACAATTAAGTTTTCAAAAAAATCTCTTCCATCTAAATCAGATATTTTGAAATATGAAGAACTTTTACCATCACTTAATGTAATGCAATGGATGTCTTTTATGATTTCTTTAAATATTGCAATAAATCATGACTTTTCAAGACCAAAAGTTTCTTATGAACTCCAAGATAATGTGCTAAAAATAGTTTTATCAAATAACTCTTTTTTAATCCAATCAAATATTGATAAGTTAGAGAGTCCTGAAGATTTAATAGTAGAGTTGTAAGATGAAAAAAATAGTTTATCAACTTTTTTTAGTTGTAGTATTTATTCTTAGATATTTACCAAAATCTTTAAGACGAGCTTTTTTTAGATTTGTGGCATACATGGGATATTTGTTTGCTAGAAAAACTAATAGAATTATCAAGGCTAATTTAAATTTCGTTTTTAATAATAGTTTATCTCAAACTGAAATAAAAGAGATTCAAAAATATTCATATTTTAATATGGTTTTGTGGGTTCAATCTTTAATTGAAAATTTAGATGTTAGTGATGAAGAATTAAAAAAAACCGTTAAGATAGAAAATGCCCATATTATAGAAGATTTAAAAAAAGAAGGGAAACCTTTGATTTTTATTTCTGCCCATTATGGAAATATGGAGATGCTTAGCCATTATATCAATAGATTTGTAATTCCTGTTTATCAAGTAGCTAGGGAATCAAATTTTGAAGAGATAGATGAGTTTGTTATAAAAGCTAGAGAATCATCTGGAAGTAAGATTATTTTTAGATCAGGTGCTATAAAAACACTTGTAAAAGCTATGATAAAAAAAGAGGCAGTTTCTTTAATTATTGATCAAAATATTAATTCACGAGAGGGAGAAGAAGTAGAGTTTTTAGGAAAAAAAGCTTATCAAACATCTTCGAGTGCAAGTTTAGCTAGAAAATTTAATGCTTACCTTATTCCAATTGCTATTTTTAATCAAGATAATTATAACTATAAAATAAAAGTTTATGAACCAATAGTGCCAATTAAAACAGATAATGAAAAAGAAGACTTAAAAAATATCTCTCAATTGGAAGCTAATGCAATATCTGCTATAATAAAAGAGGATAAGAAACAGTGGTTTTGGCCACACAAAAGATTTAAAAGTCATTATAGAGAGATATATGAAAAGAATTCTAATAATAAGTGATGGGAAACCAGGTCATTTAAATCAATCAATAGCTTTTTGCAAAATTAAAAATATTAGTTATGATATATTAGAAGTTAAATTTAAATCAAAATTTCACAAGGCATTATCTTATTTATTTGACAGATTTGATTTTTTTAGTGACTCTTTATTTGAAGAACACAAAGGTTACTTCCCAGAATTTTATGATGCAATCGTAAGTACAGGTTCTGGAACTTATTATTTTAATAAGTTAATTGGACAAAAATACAATAAAAAATCAATAGCTTTAATGCTTCCAAAATCATATAAATATTCAAATTTTTATTATATAGTTGCCCAAGAGCATGATCATCCAGTTTTATTAGATAATTTAATTGCTATTCCTTTAAATTTATCATATCCAAGCCCAAAGGGTTATCTAAAAAAAGATGATAATAAAAAATCATTAGCTATAATAATTGG
>JAQUIV010000128.1 GCA_028681275.1 Aliarcobacter sp. | reverse complement strand
TTGAAGCCATTGAAACAAACATAAATATTCCAATATAAAAAGAAAAAAGAAATGAAGATACGGTAGTAAATTTAATAAATAAAGATTCTAAACTCATTATTAAAACACCTAAAGAGGTGAGTATTAAACCTTTGGCATTGTTAGTCAAAATTGTAATCCTATGGAAAATATAAAAGGATGCAAAATGCATCCTTAGTTTTTAAATGTTAGATATTATAGTAGTTTGCCTCTTTGTGAGTAACCACAATAGCGCAAGTTGTTTGTTCTGGGTGCATTTGGAAAGTTTCACTTAACTCTATTCCAAACTCTTCAGGATTTAATAAATCAAAAATATCTCTATTCATTGCTAAATCTGGACAAGCTGCATATCCTGGAGAATATCTACAACCTACATATTGTTTCATTTGAACATCATTTAAAGTATGTCCCTCTTTTGGCACAATATCTAAATCAAGTCTAATTTGTTTGTGTAAAACCTCAGCTAAAGCTTCAGCTAGTTCAACTCCAAGTCCATGAACTTGGTAATATTTTGTAAACTCACCTTTGTCATATAAACTTCTTTCATAATCTGTGATTTTAAGACCAGCACTTGCAAGGGTAAAGGCAACCACATCAAGTCTATCATTCGCAAAAAAATCAGCAATACATCTAAATGGTTTTCTTTTTTGTCTTGGGAATTCCAACACTTTTATAGCTTCACTTAAAGGTGGTACATTTTTTGACTCTTCTAAAGTATTAAACAAATATTTTTTATCAAAAATATAAAGTTTATTATCATGGGAAATACAAGGATAATAAGCATAAATAGCAATTGGCTCAAAAATATTTTTATCTAATAATTCAGCTTTTAAAGCTTGATAAGTTGGTTCAACTACCTCTTCTTCATATTTTAAAAATGCTGATGAGTCTTGTTTTCCTCTTTTATATCCCCATCTTTGTCTAAATAATACTCTGTGATTTATCCATTTAAAAATCAACTCTTTATCCAGTTTTGCACCAGTTTTTGCAACTCTATCCCAAATTGGAGGAAAAGTAAAAGTTCCTTTTTCAGGTAATGGAATCTCTTCATAAGGAGGAATAACAACAGCTTCCTCTTCCACTCTATCACTTGTGTCAATAATTTGAATCAAATCAGCTGCAAGGGCAGTATTATTCTCATCACCTTTTTCAATTCTTTGCATAGAAACAACACCATCAAAAGCATCTCTACAATAAAAAATTGGTCCATCATAATATGGTCTGCAATACTCATCAATAAAGTTTTTTGTTAAAGCAGCACCTCCAAGAAGAACTGGAATTTTTATTCCCATTCTTTGAAGCTCCTCAAGGTTTTCTTTCATAACAGCTGTTGATTTTACAAGTAATCCACTCATTCCGATTGCATGGGCATTATGTTCTTGTAGTTTTTCAACAAAAGTTCCTAAATCAGCTTTTATACCAATATTTACAACTTTAAATCCATTATTTGAAAGAATAATATCTACTAGATTTTTACCAACGTCATGAACATCACCTTTTACTGTTCCTAAAATTAGTGTAGTTTCACTTACTTTTTCTTGTTTTGGCAAATATGGATTTAAGGCATCAACTGTTGCTTTCATAGTTTCAGCACTTTGAAGTACAAATGGTAACTGCATTTGTCCTGAACCAAAAAGTTCTCCAATGATTTTCATTCCATCAATTAGCCACTCATTTACTATTGTTTCAGGTTTTATCGTATGTCTTAACTCTTCAACTAAAGGAAGAAGTCTATCTTTATCTCCATCAAGTAATAGTTTTTGCACTTTTTCAAGTGGTGGCATATTTTGATACTCTTCATCTGTTTGCTCTTCATGGGCTTCAACATTTGAGAAGTGTTCAATAAAAGCAAATAATGGGTCACCATTTTCATGGTTATTAAAAATCAAATTATCACAAGCAATTCTGTCTTCTTCACTTATTTTGTTTAGTGGAATAATATGTTTAACATTTACAATTGCAGATGTTAATCCAGCTTTTACACAATGGTCTAAATAAATAGAGTTCAAATAAATTCTAGCTTTTATATCAAGTCCAAAAGAGATATTTGAAAGCCCTAATGTAGTTCCAACTTCAGGATGTAAAATCTGGAATTCACGAATTGCTTCCATCGTTTCCATTCCAGCAGTTCTATACTCATCATCACCTGAACCAATAGTAAATGTAAGCATATCAAATACTAAATCATGTGGGTCAAAACCATGTCTATTTACACATAAATCAAAGATTCTCTCAGCAATTCTGATTTTGTCTTCTTTTGTTTTTGCCATTCCAACTTCATCAATAACAAGACAAACAAGTGCTGCTCCAAATTTTTTAGCTAATTTACAAACAGCATCAAATTTTTCTTCACCGTCTTCAAGGTTAACAGAGTTGATAATTGCACGTCCACCTATTTGTTTAAGTGCAGCTTCAAGAGCATAAATTTGAGTTGAATCTGGCATTAAAGGAAGTGCAACTTTTTGTGAATAAAGAGCAGTTACCTCATCCATATCTTTTCGTTCATCTCGACCTGCAAATCCAACACTCACATCAATTACATGAGCTCCAGCTCTTACTTGTTGTTGTCCAACACTTAATGTTCCCTCATAGTCATTTGCTTTTAATAACTCTCTAAAAGCTTTTGAACCAGTTGCATTTGAACGCTCACCAATTAAAAGTGGTGCTGGTTCTTGTTTTAAAGGAACAGTATTAAATAGTGATGCCAATGATGCTTTTAAAAATCCACAAGATTTTAAAGGAACAGCACCCTCAACTGCTTTTGATAAAGCTTTTATATGTTCAGGTGTAGTTCCACAACAACCACCTAAAAATGAAACTCCATTAATTTTTAAAAACTCAACTTGTAAAGCTGTAAATTCATCAGGTTGCATTGGGTAGTAAGTTTTTCCACCTCTATTTTGAGGAAGTCCCGCATTTGAGTGAACTGAAATTGGGAATTTACAAACTTCACTTAAAGTTTTAACATGTTTATGAACTTGTTTAGGTCCAGTTCCACAGTTGAATCCTAAAGATAAAATATTAAATGGCGCCATAATAGCTGCAATTGTCATAGCATCTGTTCCAATAAGCATTGTTCCACTTAACTCGATAGTAACAGATACCATAATTGGAATTTGTGGTGCTGTATCATTTAAAGCATGAAGTGCAGCTTTTATTTGAAGCGGGTCTTGGCAAGTTTCAAGTAAGAAAATATCACATCCACCATCAGCTAAACCTTGCGCCATGATTTTATATCCCTCATACATTTCATCATATTTGATGTGTCCAAGTGATGGTAATTTTGTTCCAGGTCCAATAGAACCTAAAACATATCTTGGTTTTTCAGGAGTGCTATATTTTTCACAAGATTTTTTTACAAGTGCAGCACCTAATTTTGAAAGCTCGTAAGATGTTTGACCAATACCATATTCATCTAAAACCCAAGGCATTGAACCAAAAGTATTTGTACTTATTAAATCAGCACCAGCAAGTGCGTAAGCATCATGAATAGTTTCAAGAACATGGGGAGCTGTTAAATTTAGAAGTTCATTACAACCTTCTAAATCAGCACCTTCATAAATCCACTCTTCTTTTTTTATGTCTGCTAATTGAAGCTGTGTTCCCATAGCTCCATCAATTATTAAAACTCTGTTTTTAATTAAATCTTTTATTGTTTCTAACATTTTTTTCTCTGTATTGTTTATTATAATTGTTTTTGATATTTATTATTAGATAGTGTACTTAAATCGTAGTTAAAAAGCTGTTAAACAAAAAATCTAAATCTTTTGAATAACAACTCTAATTACACAAGCCTCACCTTGGTGACCAATTCCCTCATCTAACGTTACAATCTCTTCTGAGATATTTTTTTTGCATAAAGTAAAATGATTAAGAAAATCCTCAATGGTGTAAAGTAAATCTAAATCTTTTGGCCCGCCACTATTATAAGTCAATTGTTTTGTTGAAAAAAACTCTCCAACAAAGTAACCATTTGGATTTAAAGAATCTTCTATTTTTTTAAATAATTCTTCTCTTTCATTTTTAAACATATGCAAATATGAAGCTACTATTACATCATATTTTTCATTGGCTTGCCAATGATTTAAGTCCATACAAAAAGTTTTTATCTCTAAATTCTCTTCTTTACTTCTTGAATCTAATTTTGCTAAACCTACATCTGAAGCATCAATTGCGCTAACTTCAAAACCATTTTGTGCAAAAAATATTGCATTTCTTCCCTCACCCTCACCTAAACATAAAAGCTTTTTATGATTTCTAAATAACTCTATTTTTGATGCTAAAAATTCATTTGGTTTTGTTCCATAAAAATAATCAGCCTTTGAAAATTTTCCATTCCAAAATATTT
>JAQUIV010000127.1 GCA_028681275.1 Aliarcobacter sp. | reverse complement strand
ATTCTTTTTAATATATTTTTGTAGTTTTCTAGTTTATTTGCCTCTATTGATTTTTTTACTTCTTCATTTATTGTATCTACAACAACTCTTTCTTCAAAATTTTTAAAAGATTGATAATAATAATTCCACTCTTGAGTAATAGTTTTTTCTTCTTCTTGAATAGAACATGGATGTTTATTTGTTTTACAAGAAATTATTTTTTGATAATTATCTAAAATAATTTGAAGTTTTACAATTGGAATTAAATTCCCAAAATATATGTTGTCAACCTGCTTTTTTAGGTTATCTATTTGGGTATTAAACAGTAATGAAGAGAAGATTAATGTGGCTAAAACAGTACATACTAATATTATTAATTTAAGCGTAGTTGATTTTAAAAAATTATTTATCATATTATTATATTATCAAAAAATAGATTTAATTTAAGTAAAATGGTTAATTTACTTTTTTATCGTTTTTAGTTACAATTTTTATATAAATATATTTTAGAGAGAATATGCAATTAAATAATTATAATCAAGATACAAGTACAATTTATCAGCAGTTTGCTAATAACTCATTGTTAACTTCTGTCGATAAGAAAAGTAAGTCAACATTTGAGAAGAATGATATGGTTGAAGTTTCAAATAATAAAAATACACAAAGAGATGAAGAGTCTAAAAAGATTGAAAATATGATTTCTTCAGCACCAAGTTTAGATAATGCTAAAGAAGAAATATCTAAAAATGGGAATTTAAACAGACTTTTTTTACAAAATTTAATGTAAGGAGTTGATTATGACAATAAATAACAATTTAAATGCAATGAATTCATCTGAACTTCAGATAAATCAAATGGCATCAAATATTGCACAAGTAGCAAATACAGTTGCTGATCCGCAATTTCAAGAAGTAACTGCTGATTTAATAGATTCTATTGTGGGACAAATTCCTAAAGTTATCTCATATCAGGCAAATGCTCAAAGTGTAGAAACACAAAATGCTGTTTCTGATATGCTTTTAAATATCAAAGCTTAAAAAAATCAGTTTATAAAAACTATTTATTAGTTTTTATAAACTTAGATAACTCTTTTAATTGAGTTTCATTAAAAATTTCTATTCCATTTTCTTTTAATAGTCTAGCTGTTAAACCTTGACCATCTATTAGGTTATTAGTAAAAGTTCCATCATATATCTTTATATTTCCACAAGATGGAGAGTTTGCTTTTAATAAAGCTACTTTTATATTCTCTTCCTTACAAACATCCAAAGCTTTTTTTGCACCTAATAAAAAATTTATTGTAACATCTAAACCGTTTTCATCTTTTACAATAAATGGTTTTTCATTTTTTACAATTTCAGCAGGAGTTCGAGGAATTCCTAATCCTCCTGAAACTTCTGGACAAAAAGAATAAATTTCATTTTCACAAAGAATATCCATAAATAATTCTTTTAGAGAAAAAGAGAATTTAGGATTAAATGCTATTGATGAATTATTTCCATCATATCTAACATCTTCTCCCAATAAACAAGAAGATACTAATATTTTCATATAATATTTTCTTCTTCAGAACTTTCTATATGTTCTATATCATTTTTATAAAAAAATGTTGATAATTGAATATTACTAAAAGCTGCTTTCATTGAAACAAATATTTTAGGATTTTCTTCTTCTAATTTTGCAAGTAACTCTTTAGTACTTTGTCTTGCATGTGGCATTTTTACATCAAATCTAAGACCTGGACAAGCTTCATCACCAATTACATTAATTTCATTTGTAGCTGCAAACGCACGTAGCTGTCTTTCTCTACAAAAAATAAGTGGTCGAATAACTTCTAAACCATTTTCAGCCTTATAAATTGGAGGCATAGAACGCATAGTTCCATTATAAAAAAAGTTCATAAAAAATGACTCCATTGCATCATCTAAATGATGTCCAAGAGCAACTTTATTATAACCTTGTTCTTGTGCAGTTGAATATAAATATCCCCTTCTCATTCTTGAAAAAAATGAACAAAAAGAAGAATTTTTTCTAATTTTTTCTCCAGCTAATTCAAAAATTTGAGTATCAATAATTTCATGTTCAATTCCATGTTCTTTACAATGATTACTTAGAAATTGAACTTGTTCACCCATTCCATAAGTTACAGTTACAGCTTTAAATTCAAAATTGTATGGAGCTACTTTTTTTATTCTATTTAAGGCATGAATTAATGTTAGTGAATCTTTCCCACCAGAAAATCCAACTAATATTCTATCACCCTCTTTTATTAATCCATATTCTGCATTAGTTTTACCAACTATTGTAGATATTTTTTTACTTAATTCAACCAATATATAATTCCTGTAAATTTTTTCGAGATTATATCAAAAAAGTTCTCAAAACCTTTTTTGATATTTTTTATATTTATATTTTTAGACTAAAATGGTGAGAATCTATATGCATATTTTGACTCAAATAAAATTTATGAGCTTCTTCTCTTTGAATTAAAGAGTCAAGATGAATAGAATTACATTTTTGTTGTTTTGCATAAATTTTTATAAAATCAAAAAGAGCTTTTCCTGCTTCAAAAAACTTAACACTTTTATCAGTTACAAAATCTTCTATATAAAGATATTTTCCTAAAGCTAATTTATGGGAAATTGTAAATCCAGCAACACAAATTATTTGATTATTTTCAATTACATAAACAACTTGATAACCATTTTTTATTTGCTCAGAAATTGCCAATAAAAACTCATTTTTTGACAAATCTTCCCTGATTTGGTGCATAATTTCGTAACAATACTTTATCTCTTCTTCGGTAGCAATTTTTATTTCCATAAAAATCCTTTAAAATTGTTACTAAATAATATCTAAAATCTGTACAAATAATATTTTTTTACTAGATTTTTAGATAAAAAATATATAATTTCATAAATAATATACATAAAGATTCAAAATGACATTCGAAGAAGAAAAAGAGTTAAGACAAAAAATCACAGATACTATTTTACCACTGGCTGTGAATATGACTGAAGATCAAATAAGAGGTATTATTCAAGCTGTTGAAAAAGATAATAAAGATCTTCAACAAGGTTTTGGAGCTATGCTTTTTGAACAAATTATGGTTCAAAAATATAATAGATTAAGAAGAAGTATCTAAATTTTACTACCCAAAATAACCACCTTAAAACTCACAAAATACAAAAAGGATACTTATGAGAAATTTTATAAGTTATGATGAATCAATTAATATCTTACAAAATATAAATTTTTCAAAAGTAACTACTGAAAAACTTTTTATAACAAGTGCTCTTGGAAGAGTAGTTGCAAAAGATGTAATAGCAAACCACAATAGTCCAGAATTTCCAACATCAGCAATGGATGGTTATGCTATTAAATTTGAAGATATAAAAAATGAGAATATTAAAATCATTGCAAAAAATCCAGCAGGAACTGTTGTTGAAACAGAAGTTTTAAATAATACTTGTATTAAAACTTTTACTGGTTCATTAATGCCAAAAGGAAGTGATACTTTAGTTCCTATTGAAAATGTTGAAGTATTTGAAAATAGTATAAAAATTACAAAAGAAGTACCTTTTGGATTTGCTGTTAGAAGTGTTGGAGAAAATTATAAAAAAGATGAAGTTCTAATCAAAAAAGGAACTGTTATTGGATTTGCAGAAGTTGGAGTTTTAGCTTCACTTAATATCTCTCAAATTGAAGTGATTATTAATCCAACGATTTCAATTGCAAGTACGGGAAGCGAAGTTTTAGATTTGGGTGAAACTCAAACAAATGATTCACAAATTAGAAGTTCAAATCATCTAACTTTAGAAGCTTTATTTAAAAAAAATGGTGCAAATACAATTCAAATGGGAGTTGTAAAAGATGATATGGATTCAATTACAAACTTACTTGAAACTGCTTTATTAAAATCTGATATTGTTGTAACAACTGGTGGTGTAAGTGTTGGAGATTATGATTTTGTTCAAGATGTTATAAAAGATAAACTAAAAGCAGAAGTTTTATTTCATGGAGTTAATATAAAACCTGGAATGCATCTTTTGATTGCTTTAAAAGATAATAAAATTATTGTTGCACTTCCAGGATTTGCTTATTCTTCAACTGTTTGTGCAATACTTTATGTTTTACCTTTAATTTATAGATTTAGAAATTCAAATGAAAAACTTCCGATTGTAAAAGCTAAAATAAATGGAAATTTTCAACAACCCTACTCTAAAACAGTTTTTACTGCTTGTAATGTAAATTATATAAATGGTGAATATCAAATAGATTTTGATGGGAAAAAAATGGGAACAAGTGCAATTCTTACAAATATGCTTGAAAGCCCTGCTTTATTAATTCAAAAAGAGAATAGTGAAAATATAAAATCTGGTGATTTAGTAGATATTTTACTTTTAAATAATATAAAATAATGAATAAAAACTTATTTCATATT
>JAQUIV010000126.1 GCA_028681275.1 Aliarcobacter sp. | reverse complement strand
TCTAAATTTAATTTATTTACATCTACTAAATCACTTAAACCATCTTTTTGTTTAGAAGCTAAATCATTTGAAACAGATTTAACATATTTTATAAAAGAGTCTTGTTTCTCTTTTTTAGTTTTTGATTTATTTAAAGAACTTATGATTTTGTCAGCATTTTCTTCATATGTAACAAGAATATTTCTTAATTCATATTTAGCAACTACCCTTGGTTTTTCAGCTTTAAATAACTCTTTAAGTTCCGAATCACTAGGATTATAACTTCTTAAAAACTTCTCACTCCAAATATCAACAGTCATAATATTTTTTGCAGTTTTTAGATTTATATCATCTTTCATTTTATCTTTTTCAAGTATTTGTGCTAATTTTTCAATTTTTCCATACTCTTTTGCTAAAGCATCTTTTACATTTGCTTCTTGTTTATAAAAATCTACCTTATGTTTTTGAGCTGTATAAGAAGCAACATCTTTTTGGTCTGAGAATAAATTAACATTAAATAAAAAACTACACAACGACAAAGCTAAAATTCTTTTCATTTTTTCCCTTTTTTATATAAATACTAGAAACTAAGTCTGAAAGATGCATTTCCTGAATATCCTTGGAAACTACCATCTTTACTTCTATCGTAATCAACACCCAACATTAAACTTGTTGATGGAGAAAGTGTTGTTTTAACACCTATTCCAGCTTTATATGTCATATCTGTTAATTCTTGTGTTGGAGTAACAAATTCATTACCTCCACCTACATATTGAGCTTTTATATCTGCTTTTTTATCTCCCATTGCTTTATAAACTCCCAATTTAAGTTCAGGAACAACTAATACATTTCCAACATTTAGATTTGTAGAAACTTTTCCACCAAGCCCTACATTACCTTTAGTAATTTTTGTATTACCAACTTTTAGAGCATCATTTTGATAAGCTGTACCTGTTTCACTATATCCTTTTTGATCCAAAATTCCATATTCAAATGAAGCGAAAGGAGTAAAAGTTGCTATATCTTCAAAGAATACTCTATATCCTGTTTCAACTTTTGCAGCTAATTGATCTGCATCTACTGAAGATGTTAATTTACCTGAATTAGCTGTTCTTGATCCACTTGTTGAGTGTTTTGCATAAGAAACTACTCCGTCAACATAACCATCACCTAACTCTTTTGATGCATATGCTGATAATTGAATACTTTTGGTACTAGAACTATCCCCTTCTCTAAAATCAGTTTGACTTATTTGAGTATCTGAATTAGCTAAAGCCACCCCCATAGTTGTACCATCTCTTAAAGTTTTATCAACCCCTGCAACTAAACCATTAGTAGTAGTTTCATAACCATCATAATCTTCAACTTTACTTTGAGTTGCTTTTGCACCCATAACTTTTATCCATAAAGCATAATCTTTCATATAATCACCAGAAGATAATCCAGAATATTCACCACCCCAAGGAATAAAATCCATACTTGAAGAGACTCTAATATCAGATATTCTATCACTAATAGTTGACAATACTGTATTTGTAGCTACTAAAGAAGATTTAATAGTTGAATTATTAGCAACTGGTGCTAAAAGTTTTTGTGTTCTAACCATTTCTGCTTTTTTCTCAGCTGTTAAATCTTTTCCACCTTGTAACTCTTCAATTCCTCTAATAATGTCTGCTAAAGCCCCAGCTCTTTGAGCTTCATTTGCATATCCAGCAAGTGCTTGAGATGCTCCATTTGAGAAATGTTCTCCTATCTCAGATTTTTCTATATATAAATCTTCAGCAGCAAAAGAACCTCCACTTGTTCTATCAGCAAATAATGTAAGATTTTTCCCATCATTTTTTACAACTGAATCAATAATACTATTATCACTTACTAAGCCATTTAATTCTGTACCATTATAATTAGCTAATGTAGTATTTGTAGTAACCAAATTATATTTTCCAGCTCCATACCAGCTTCCATCGTAAGTTATATTAATTTTTGTATCACTAGCTAGTGTAATACTATTAGCTGTAATACTTCCTGACCTTGCATTTTCAACAGCTTGACCAGCACTAATATCAGTAGTATAAACTTTAAATTTAAGAGTCGACTTAGAAGACATATTTAAATCATTTGCAACTTTTACATCATTATCACTAACATTTAAAATAGTGTTTTCTCTTAAATTAAGATCTCCACCAAAAACAATATCATCTGTAACATTTACAGTTGTATTATTTGAATCATTTCCAATATATGTATTTAAAGCATAAATATTTTTACTTAAATCCATAGTATAACTATTGGCACTTGTACCCTCAGAAGCAAAAGTTACATTTTTAAGTTTTTTATTTGTTGTTCCAATATCAGAATAAAGTGTTGTTGTTCCTAAAAAGTTTAATGTACCTGTATTATTTGTTTGCGTTCTAACAGCAACTGGAACAGTTGAAACAATAACTGATTTACCATTACTAACATTTACAATACCATCTGCATCATAAATCAAATCACCTGTTAAGTTTCCTTCAAAATTAACTGTTCCCGTTCCACTTACATGGAAAGTTGTATCATTACTCTCTTCTACATAAACATCATTTTTAAAGGTAACTGTTTCTCCATTTGCACCTGCATAAATTCTTTCAAAAGTACTATTACCTGATGTATTTCCACCTAATACTCCATTTACTGTTGAACTTCCATTAAAAGTTAATGTAGCACTATTTGCATTTGTAAACTGAGTACCTGATGTTCCTGTCGTTAAATTTACATTATCGCCAATTTCTAAACTACCTGCTTTATTATCAAAGTTTACAGTTCCTTTTAATCCTTCTGCATTTGCATTTGAACTATTATCACCATTTAATACAACTTTTCCATTATTTGAGTATTTTAAGTTTGTAGCATAAACCATATCATCAAAAGTTACTGTTTTTCCAGTTGCTCCTGCATTAATAGTATTTAAAACTTTGTTACTTTGCCCAACTTCACCCTCTATATTAGAGTTCCCTTGGAAAGTTACTGTTCCTGTATTTGTTGTATCAACTGTAATTATTAAATTATCTGAAGAATCTGTGTTTATTATATTTACATTATCTTTTAATGTTAGTGTTGCATTATTTCTAAGGTTTACAACATCAGCATAAAGTTCTCTAGCAAGTCCAGTAGAGCCTATAACAACTCCTGTTCCACCACTATTTTGCTCATTATTAGTATTAATATTAATTTCTTTAATTCCTAAACTAGCACTTCCAACATTACCAGAAATTGTTCCATCACCTTTATAATTTATAATTCCCGTATTATTTGAAGCAAGAGTTTGAACTGAACCTAAAATACCTTTTCCATCAGATACATTTACAATTGCATCATTTCCAGCAAAATTAATATCTCCAGTTAAATTACCATTTAAGTTTGCTGTTCCTGTATTTGCAAATGTAATATTAGAGCTTGTATTTCCCGATAATGTATTTAGATTTACAGTTCCTGTTCCTGTAACATTTAGATTTGTAGCATTAACTTCATTTTCAAATGTTACAGTTTCACCTGAAACTCCCGCATTTATCTCTTTTAATTTTGCACCACTAGTTCCCACTGTTCCAGAAACTGTTGAAGTTCCATTAAAAGTTAATGTTCCTTCATTGTCTGTTGCTGTTGTTATTGGAGCATTCATATTTGCATTATCAGCTAAAACAATTTCTCCATCACCTGTCATATTTAAATTATCTGCATTTATTGATGAATTAAAAGTAACTGTTTTTGCATCAGCTCCAGCATTTATTTGTGCTAATTTTTCAGTAGATGTTCCTATTGTTCCTGTTGCAATTGAATCACCTAAGAAAGTTAAAACACCTTGCGAATCATTTGAAGTTGTTATTGTTGAAGTTATATTTGAACCATCTGTTAACTCTAAAATTGAGTTATTTGATACTCCATTATTTAAAAGAGTATTTGTTGCAAATACATCTCCATTTATTGTTGTTGTAGAGTATTTACCACTTCCTCCACTTTCACCAATATTTAAAGTGTTTATTGAATTACCTAAACTTCCAATATTTCCTGTAACATTTTGTGTATTTCCTATAATATCGCCAACAAAAGTTACAACTCCATTATTAGAACTTAAAGCATTAATATCACCAGTTAAATCAGATTCAAATTTTATTTCTCCAGAAGATATATTAGTTGTAGTTGCAAACACATCTGAGCTAAACGTCGCAGTCTCTCCATTTGCTCCTGCGTTTACAACTTTTAATTTATTTGTATTTGTCCCTACTTGTCCACTTACTGTTGAAGTCCCAGCTAAAGCCAATGTTCCTGTATTATTTGTAGTTGTTGTTATTGCTGATGTTATATCTTCATTATCTGCTAGGTTTACACTTCCATCTGCGTTATAATTTAAAGTTGTTCCACTATAACTTCCATTTAGATTTACCGTTCCTGTTCCTGTTACATTTAGGTTTGTTGCAAACACATCTGAGCTAAACGTCGCAGTCTCTCCATTTGCTCCTGCGTTTA
>JAQUIV010000125.1 GCA_028681275.1 Aliarcobacter sp. | reverse complement strand
AAAATTAGGAATTATTTTACTCTTTTATTTTATTACTATTATTAAATTATTATTTATATAAAATATTTTGTTGCGTTATCTTTTAGTTTTTTAAAAATCTCATCAAATGAAGCTGGATATACTCTTGTTCCACCAAGGGTACTTATAAAGTTTGTATCACCATTCCATCTTGGAAGCATATGATAGTGTACATGTTGTTCTATTCCTGCACCTGCTGCACGTCCAAGGTTCATACCAATATTAACACCCTCACATGGCATAACTTCTTTTAGGAGCTTAACACCTTGTTGTACTCGTTTACTCATTTGCATCCAAACATCATCTTGTAAATCTTCAATATTTGAAGTATGAAAAAAAGGAACAACCATCATATGACCTGGACTATATGGAAATTTATTCATAACCACATAACAATATTCATCAGAAAAAACAACTTGCATCTTTTCATCAGCTATATTATTAGATATATGACAAAAAACACAACCCTCTATTTTTTCTTCGCTAACATAATCATATCGCCATGGCGCGTATAAATGTTCCATTTTTATCCTAGATTTTATATAAAGTTTGGAGCATCATTTGCAAATAAAATCAAATCACCCGCTCTTGTTGTTTTTGCTAAAGTTGATTCCATTAGTGTTTTATCTTTTAAAACAAACACTTTTTCTTTGTCTATATTTGCACTAAATAGATGTGTATTTAAACTTCCTGTTAATATTACAAAATCAAAAACTTTGTTTATCTCTTTAGCTAAAAGAATATTTGCTTCATCTGTTGATTCGACAAGACCAGGAGTTATAATAATTTTTCTTCCTGTGTGAGTTGAACAAATACTTACAGCTTCAAGCATTCCAGTTAAATTCCCATTAAATGAGTCATCGATAATGATTTTTCCACCTGCAACAATTTTTTGAAGTCTATGTTCAACTTGAGGAAGAGTACAAAGTGCCATTTTAATCTCATTAATAGTCATACCTAAATAATGTGCTACTAAAATAACAGCTGTTAGATTTATAGCATTAAAACTTCCTAAAATAGGAGCTTGGAAATGTTCAATATTCCCTGCAACTTCAACATCAAACCAAATACCATCTAAATTGCTTTTTGTAATATGTAAATTATTTGGATATTTTGTTATAGATGGATATGGTTTAATAGGAACTGATTCATGTACAAATCCCATTTTCATTTTTGGAGATTTTAGTAATTCCATTTTTGTGTGAATAATATTGTCTAATGTTTTGAAATATTCAATATGTTGTTCACCAACACTTCCAATAACACAAATTTGAGGTTCTAAAAACATTGCTATTTCTTCAATGTCTCCTTTTACTCTAGCCCCTGCTTCTGCAATATAAACTTGTGTATCCAAAGGAATATCTTTATTTACATCAAGAACAATTCCTCCTATTGTATTTACACTTCTTGGAGTTTTATATGTTTTATATTTATTTTTTAAAACATGATATAAATAGTTTTTAATTGAAGTTTTACCAAATGAAGCAGTAATTGCAACTGTTCGTAATCCTGCAATACTTTGAAATCTCTGTTTTGCTTTGTGTTTAAAAGAGATGAAAAATATTTTTTCCATAACTGTTGAAATAACATAAGATAAAATCAACGGAACAAAAATAAATGTATTTTTACAACTTGCACTTGATAAACAAAGAGCTGTCATTGCAAATGTTGTAAAAAGTAAAATTATTAAAAATCTTTTTACTCTTGATGTTAGAACAAGTGGTTTATCTAATTTTTTATTCCATAAAACAAAACTTGTCATATATATAAGGTAAAAATAAATAGCATAATAAGGTTCAGGAATAATATAAAAAAGAATGATTGGAGAAAGGAAATATGTAATATGCCATTGCCATTTATGATGTTTTAGGATAACTCTTTCTAATTTATAGTTATACCATTGAAGATTAGTAATTAAATACCAACCTAAACTCATTATTAAAATAATGTGCGTAATAATATTAAAGTATTCCATTTTCAATTCTCTCACTTATATTTTTTGCATTATGGGCAAAGAAGTAATGATCTCCATCATAAGATGTAAATGTAGATTTTTTTAGTAATGATGCCATTTTTTTTCCAGATTCCAAAGAAGTAGCTGTATCTTTTTCTCCCCAAAAAACTAAAGCATTATTTGTAAAGTTTGAAAAATATGATGAAAAATCTTCATTCACAACATTTTTAAAAGTTGCATACATATTTTCACTCATTGTGTTTACATCTTTGCTTCTAAATCTTTTTGTAATACCTCTTAATCCCAAAGCATTAAAAATCTTTGCAAAAAAGATTTTTGCTTTTACATCAAAAGGTTTTTCTTCTAAAATTCCAGCGCTACTTAACATTACTAGATTTTTTGGATTTAATAAAACTGCAACTTTTCCACCATACGAGTGACCTGCAATTATATCCTTTGAAGAGTCTAAAAGCTTTAAAAATTCATCAACGATTTTGGCATAATCTTGTGTTGTTAATACATAATTATTTGAACTTTTCCCAAATCCTGGTAAGTCAATATAAATATGTCTAAAATCTTTCAAATAAGATGAAAATACATTTTTCATAATATCCTTATTTGAACCCCAACCATGTAAAAAAATTATATCTTTTTTAGCTGTTGGATTTACTATTTCATAAGAAATATCAAAATTTTTATTATCAACAATCAGATTCTTTGTTGCCAAAACTTATTTTCCTTTACTAGCTTGTATTTTATTTACATATTCATAAGTTATTGGAATATGTTTTTTTAGAGGAAGTGATGTTGCCACTTCATTAAATAAAGTTGCAAAATCTTGGAATAGATAATTTGCCATAGACCCAGGAATTGAATTTATCTCATTTAAATAAACTGTATCATTTACAACAAAAAAATCACATCTAATGATTGAACCTTCAAATAAAGTATTATAAAGTCTTCTAAATGACTCTTTTATCTCTTCATTTAATTTTTCTCCTAAATCTACTTCTAAAGCTTTTGAAGTTCTTGAGAAATCTAAATATTTTTTATCAAAATCTAAAAACTCAGCTTTTTGTGGCTCTTCAATAATAGAAAATCTAAACTCTCCATTTACTTTTGTTCCAGCTAAGTTGTATTCTTTCACTCCACTTATAAATGGTTCAAGAATAATTGCATTATCAAATTCAAAAGCTACATCAAGTGCATATTCTAACTCTTCTTGAGATTTAACAATAGAAACACCAATTGAACTTCCAAGTTTTACAGGTTTTAAAATAACTGGGAATGAATCAACAGTAACTTTTTCACCTTTTGTGAAATATTTGTAATCTAAAGTATTAACTCCAACACTTGAAGCATAACCTTTTGTTAAAAATTTATTTGAACTAACTACACAAGCTTCAGTTCTTGGAGCAATAAATGGAATATTATAAAAATCTAACACAGATGATAAAATACCATCTTCTCCATCTCCACCATGAGAAAGATTTAAAACAACATCATAAGGGATAGTTTGTTCTTTTGAAAAAAGCCCACCTTTTTTGTAAAATCCACCTTTTTGGAAATAAACTTTATCAAATTTTTTATATTCACCTGAACTAAATAGTTTTGATTTGATAATATTTGTAGGGATTAGATATAAATCTCTCGATGCATCTAAAAATAGATAAATTAATTCATCATTTAACACATCTTTCATAGCAATTGAACTTACTATTGAGATTTCATGTTCAAAACTCACTCCACCAAAAATTATAGCTATCTTCATCAAATTCCTTTTTTATAAATATATTTTTTCTATTTTTGTAATTTTTTTAATGCTTCTTTTACTAAATCACTTGTGTTTCCACTCACACAAGTTTTTAATACTTTTGAAACTAAATCTTTTTTAAACCCTAAAGATTCTAAAGCAAGTGCTGCTTCAAATGAAGAAGAGAAAGTAGAATCTTCACTTCCATCATGATTATCAACTATAAATCCTGAAAGTTCAACAAGTATTCTACTAGCACCCTTAGGTCCAAGACCTGGAACTCTTTTTAACATTGTAACATCATTATCATTTACTATTTGTGCAAAAGATGTTGGTGTAAATGTAGAACAAATGGCAAGAGCAACTTTTGGTCCTACACCATTTATTTTAATAACTGTGTCAAAAAGTTTTTTCTCATTTATATCTAAAAAACCATATAAAGATTGAGCATCTTCTCTTATTATATGTGTAATTTCAAGCTTTACATCATCAGAAATAATTTTTGAACTACAATTTAATGAAACAAAAACTTCGTAAATTATTCCATTTACATTTACATTCAATAAGGTTGGTTCTTTTTTTGTTATTTTACCTATAAGCCCGACTATCATTATTCTAACTCTTTATTTTAAAAAATCTTAGATTTAATATTTAATTAATATTTAATAAATAAATTTCATTATATAATAAATACACTTAAACAAAAAGGCTGAGTTCGTGCTGGAATTAATAACAAAAAAGATAAGTAACAAAATAATAGTAGCATTGTTTGTTTTGATGTCGCTAAGTAGTATAACAGTAGTGTATTTCACAACATCAAAGGTTACGAAAGATTCAATAGAAAAAACTA
>JAQUIV010000002.1:45845-67519 GCA_028681275.1 Aliarcobacter sp. | reverse complement strand
GTGGCTATAGAGAAGTGGAAATACCCAGTCCCATTCCGAACCTGGAAGTCAAGCACTTCATCGCCGATAATACTGCCGGGTACCCTGGTGGAAACGTAGGCCGCTGCCAGCTCTTGAGTTTTTACACACAAAGCTTCTTTCTATCTGAACTTCATTGTTCTCTTAGAAAGAAGCTTTTTTTTAGCCTTTTTTTTATTTGAAATTTTCTTCTTTTACTTATCTTATTTCTCTTTTTAGATACAATACCCCATCTTAATTTAGGAGCTTTTCCTTTGATTGAACAACCAAATAATCCGTTACATGGGATTAAATTAGAAATGATACTTAACTCACTTGTTGAAGAGTACGGATGGGATGAATTAGCTGATAGAATTAATATAAGATGTTTTTATAATAATCCATCAATAAAGTCTAGTTTAACTTTTCTCAGAAAAACACCTTGGGCTAGGAAAAAAGTTGAAGATTTATATCTAAAATCTATCAAATAATCTTTACTATATACATATCTAAACATTATTACACTATTATTCTTTTTTATAATAATATAGGATTTTTAAATGATTAAAAAAATAGATATGAATAGTGAAGAGTTTATAAATGAATTTCAATTAACAAAAAAATTTACTGATAAGGTAATTTTAGAAAATAATCTTGTTTATAATCCAGACGAAGAGGTTAATAAATCGATTCAAATGGGACTTACTAGAAATCAATTGATTTATGGTGAAAAATTTTGTCCTTGTTTTATGGTGATTGGTCAAACTAAAACAGAACAAATGAATTCAGATAATAGATTATGTCCATGTACTCCTGCTTTAACTAATGAAATACCATCTAATGGTTTATGTCATTGTGGAATCTTTTGCACTAAAGAAAAAGCTTTAAAAATAGCAAAAGAGAATAATCTACACGATGCAATAGCAACTCATTCAAGAGGTTTAACAAAAGAAGAGTGTGAAAAGATATTAGCAAAAGAAGAAGTAAATGCAATTGAATTAGAATCTTTATTGGAAGCTAGAGATTTAGGTTTTATAGATTTCAATTTAGTTGATACAAGAGAATGGATGGAATGGGTTGCTAATAGAATAAAAGGGACAGATTATTTAATCCCTACAACATCGTTTTATGATGCTTTAGCACAAATTATGGATAAAAGAAAAACTCCAGTAGTTGTTTATTGTTTAAGTGGTAGTAGAAGTGCTTATTGTCAAAGAATAATGAAAGATTTAGGTTTTAAATCAGTAGCGAATTTAGATTATGGAATTTCATCTTATGGTGGTGAAAAAGAGAGAGGAGATATTTAAAATATCTCTTACTAATGTATCCTAATCATAGGATACATTTTCTTTAAAATCATCAGAATATTTTTTTAGTAAATGCATAGTTGAAATGAAGAAAGTAACCATTGCAGGACCTATTATCATTCCCCAAAAACCAAAAGTAGAAAGACCAGCTACAATAGAGAAGAAAATTAAAAGCTCATTTAAACTAGTTGGTTTTTTTACTACTTTTTTATTTATATATTTTATAATCATTGGTTTTATAAAAGTATCAGCGATTATTGAAATTACTACTATTGAATAAACTGCAATAATGATAGCATTTGTTGAAGAACCATTTGTTGCTTCATAAATTACTATTGGAAGCCACATTATAACTCCTCCAATTACTGGAATTAAAGAACCAAAACCATATAAAACTCCAAATAATAATCCATCGTAACCAAAGAAAGTTAAGAAAAATCCAAATAAAAATCCTTCAAATATGGCAGTAACTAAAATAGAATATAAAACGACTGTCATTACATTTGAAGATTCATTAAATAAAATTACAGAATCTTCATTTTTAATAGGTAATAAATTTTGTATAAATGTTGCGATTGATGAAGAATAAAGTGTGAAGAAAAAAAAGAATATTAATATCATCACAATATCAATCATAAATGTTGCAGAGTTTTTACCTAAATATGCACCTATTGAAAATATATTTTCAACTGTTTTTCCAACATCAATCTTTGATGTTATATCATTTAG
This sequence comes from Aliarcobacter sp., assembly GCA_028681275.1. Classification (GTDB taxonomy): domain Bacteria; phylum Campylobacterota; class Campylobacteria; order Campylobacterales; family Arcobacteraceae; genus Aliarcobacter. The sequence goes on along the minus strand of JAQUIV010000002.1, from coordinate 65,486 downwards.
GGATGTTTTTAAAAAAGGCAAATCGCTTGAAAGATTTTGAATAAATATTTTCATTCCATCTAAAGTGCTAATTAATGTTTGCTGATCAACTTGATTAAAAAAGTTTGCAAAGGAAAAGATACAATATATTAGGGGAATAAAAAATAGAGAAGTTAATAAGATAGTCATTATTGAACTAGCAACTATTCTACTTTTTAATTTTTTTTGTATAAAAACAGTTAATGAACTTGTAGCAATTGCAAGTAATGCTGCTACACAGATTGCTTTTAAAAATGGATTAAAAAGTTCCACCATAAAAAAAATCATAACAATTGCAATTGCAATTAAAAAATATGTTGCTTTCAAAATAATTTTCCTTGATTTGAATCAGAATCTAATTTCTCACTGTTTGGGTATGACAATCTAAACATCTCATAAGTTTTTAAAGAGGCAACTCTTCCCCTTGCAGTTCTTTCAATATAGCCATTTGCAAGTAAATATGGTTCAATTGCATCTTCAATAGTTCCCTCATCTTCACTTAAAGCTGCTGCCATTGTAGAAAGACCCATTGGTTTTCCTCTATTTGAAATAAGTAATTCAAGTAAGTTTATATCCATTTCATCAAAACCACTTTCATTAACGCCTAATTCATCTAAAGCATATTTACATCTTGAAAGGTGAATACTATTTTCATTTTCAACTTCTGCAAAATCTCTTACTCTTTTTAGAAGTCTAAGAGCTACCCTTGGAGTTCCTCTACTTCTTCTTGATATTTCAAAAGCTGCATCATTTTCACATGATTTAGATAATTTAAATGCTGCTTTTTGAATAATTTTTGATAACTCGTCGTGAGTATAAAATTGCATTCTAAAATGCATTCCAAATCTCTCTCTTAAAGGATTTGATAACATTCCTGCTCTTGTTGTTGCACCAATCAAAGTAAATCTTGGCAAATCTATTTTTACAGTTTGAGCAGCAGGTCCTGATCCAATTATAATATCAAGTCGATAATCTTCCATTGCTGGATATAAAATCTCTTCAACAGTAGGCGAGAGTCTGTGAATTTCATCGATAAATAAAATATCACCTTCTTCAAGATTTGTTAAAATTGCAGCTAAATCTCCACTTTTTTCAATCATGGGTCCAGCTGTAACTTTAATATTTGAGTTCATTTCATTTGAGATAAGATATGATAAAGTTGTTTTTCCAAGTCCAGGAGGTCCATAAAAAAGTATGTGATCTAAGGCTTCTTTTCTTTTTTTACTTGCATCGATAAAAACCTTTAGATTTTTTTTGATTTTTTCTTGTCCTATATAATCATCCCAGTTCGAAGGACGTAGGCTTACTTCACTATTATCTTCCTCAAAAGATACAGATTCAACTTCTACTAATCTCTCCATTTTAATACTCTTCTTCTTTTGATGGGAAAGATCCATCTTGAACATCATTTCTGTATTGATTTACAGCTTCTTTTACAAGTTCAGCTCCATTTAGGTAGTGTCTTACAAATTTTGGTTTAAACTCTTCAAAAAATCCTAACATATCAGACCAAACTAAAACTTGCCCATCTGTAACATTTCCAGCTCCTATTCCAATTACTGGAATATTTACAGCTTCAGTAATTTTTTTTGCCACATTACTCATAACTCCCTCAACAACAATAGCAAAAGCTCCAGCTTTTTCAACAGCAATTGCATCTTCGATTAGTTGTTTTTCATCATGGTGAGTTTTCCCTCTAACTTTATATCCACCTTCACTTCTTACATATTGTGGCATTAGTCCAATATGTCCCATAACAGCTATTGAGTTTGATGTTAGATGTTTGATAATATCAGATTTATCAGCTCCACCTTCAATTTTAACAGCAGCAGCTTTTGTTTGTCTATATACTTCTATACAATTTTTTAAAGCTTCATCTTTATTGATATAAGTTCCAAAAGGCATATCTGTAATTACAAAAGCTTTTGGTGCTCCTGTGCAAACGGCATTTGTATGATAAATCATTTGTGCTAAAGTTGCAGAAAGAGTATCACTTTTTCCTGCAAAACTCATATTTAAGCTATCTCCTACAAGTATCATGTCAGCTATCTCTTCAAATAGTTTTGCAAAAAGTGCATCATAAGCTGTAATTACTGTAAGTTTTTTATTATTTTTTGAATTTTTTATTTTTGTGATGTTCATTTTTTCAAAATCATTTTTTATAATACTCATTTAAAACCCTAATAAATTTATTTGTATTTAATATTGATTATATCAAAATATAAGTTATTCTAAGGATTTGTTTTATAAATAAAGATGAATTTTGTTAAAATAAAAACCAAATACAAAATAGGATTTTTTTTAATGAAACAAAATGATAAAAAGCTAGTTGGATATATCACTTCTTCTCTTCCAAATAACAATTTTACAATTGATTTAGCATATAGTATGAAAGAAGCTGGAGTTGATACCCTTGAATTAGGAATTCCTTTTTCAGATCCAGTTGCTGATGGTCCTGTTATTGAAAAAGCAAACTTAATAGCTTTAAATAATGGATTTAAATTAAAAGATTTATTTGAAGTTTCTTCAAAAATAGCTAAAGATATTGATACTTTATGGATGGGATATTTAAATCCATTTTATCATTTTGGAATGGAAAAATTCTTACAAAAAGCGGAAGAATTTGGTATAAAAGGTACTATTATCCCAGATTTACCTTATGAAATGGCTCAAAACTTTGAAGAGTTATTTAAAAAATATAATAAAACAAATATCTCTTTTGTTGCTCCAACTGATAGTGAAGAAAGAATAAAACAGATAGTTACAGATTCACAAAAATTTATTTATATGGTTGCTTATGCTGGAATTACTGGAAGTGGACAGAAAGAAGATTTATCAAAAATTATTGAAAATGTAAGAAAATATTCTAATACACCTTTATATATTGGTTTTGGTGTTGATGAAAATACTTGTAAAGAAAAAATTATAGGTGTTGATGGGGTTATTGTTGGAAGTGCATTTGTAAAACATATAATTGATGATAGTTTATCAAATGATGAAAAAATCAAAAAAATCTCTGCAATTGCAAAAGAGATAAAAGAAAAAATAAACGAATAATTATGCAAATACTAAATCAGGATATTGAATTTTTAGAAGAGAATAGAAGTTGTTCTTATTTTGATGATAAAATATCTGATATTAGATATAGGTATATTTATTCTTGTTCAACTTCAAGTTATCAAGATATGTTAGAGAGAGGTTGGAGAAGATTTGGTAGAATGCATTTTGTTCCTGAGTGTAAATCATGTGACAAATGTGTTTCTATGCGAATAGATGTAAAAAATTACAAATTTTCTAAATCAGAAAAAAGAGTAATCTCAAAAAATAAAGATACAAAACTTTATATAAGACCACCATCACTTACAATGGAACATTTAAAACTTTATGATAAATATCATAGGTTTATGAACGATAAAAAAGATTGGCCTTATACTCCTATTGAACCTGATGATTATATGAAATCTTATGTGGAAGCAAAAGAAGAGTATGCAAAAGAGTTTTTATATGTAAAAGATGACAAATTAATAGGTGTTGCATTAGTTGATATTTTACCAAATTCAATTTCTGCAATTTATTGTTATTATGACCACTCTTATGCCGACTTATCTATTGGAAAATTTTCAATATTAGCTCAAATAAAAATAGCAAAAGAGTTAAATATCCCTTATATATATTTAGGGTATTGGATAAAAGACCATTTTTCAATGGGATACAAAGAAGCATATACTCCTTTTGAAGTATTACAGAATAGACCTACACTTAATGAAACAGCACTTTGGGGAAAGAGTGAAATATAATATTATAGTAATTGTAAGTGCCATAATTTGTGCTATAATCTCCATGTTTATAAGTTATTATTTAGTGCTATTTACATTAGGTAAAGATAGTAATTTTTTTAAAATTGCTCAGTTTATATTAGCAATAGTATCAATAACTACATTTTATGCACCAATAAAATATATTTTGATGAAATATATCCATACAGAAGAAAGAGAGAAAAATGACTAAGTATATAGTTTCTTTTTTATTACTTATTAATGTACTATTTGCAGAAGATAATGTATCAAATAATCAAGAAGTAACAGCAAATGTACCATACAATCCCAATGTAGATTGTTTAATTTTAGAAGATGAAAATTCTATTATATGTAAATTTGAAATAATTAGAGAAGATAAAGAACAACAGATAATTATTAATTGGATTAGCCCAGCAGGTGAAATTTCAAGAACAAGAGAAATGATGATTCCAGCGGGAGATAGTTCTGCGTATGATTACCGATATATTGATGGTAGAGAAAATGGTAAATGGAATTTTAAAATAATTTATAAAGAAAAAGAGTATATCTCTCAATTTGAATTGAAGTAAATCTTCAGTTCTGTAATGATTTGTGATTTTTTAGTAAAAGTAGAGTTTGATTTTTTGGTAGCTATGTAAGAAACAAAACCCTATAAATAGAGTTTTGCTTTTACAAATCAAAGATATTATAATCTTGATTCGTATCTTCTTAACATATATAATCTTTTTAACATTTTCTTTCTAGCAGAAATTTTTTGTTTTTTTCTGATCTCTGTCATCGGCTCGAAATATCTTCTTGCTCTTGTTTCAGTTACGATAAGATTTCTATCACATTGTTTCTTAAATCTTCTATAAGCTTCGTCAAAAGATTCGCTATCTTTAACTTTAATGCCTGGCACTAAAATCACCCACTTTCTTTTTAAAATTTTTAGGGTTGGATTATATTTAAAGTTTACTTAATCCTTATTTAACTTTAACAAATATTAGAATATAATGGTTTTTTAATACAAAGGAATATCTTGAATTTAACACACTTAGATGATAATAATAGACCTAAAATGGTTGATGTTTCTGATAAATATGAAACTAGAAGAGTTGCAATTGCAAGTGGTGAAATTTCTATGTCTCAAGAAGCTTTTGATGCTATTATTTCAAATAATACAAAAAAAGGTCCTGTTCTACAAACTGCTGTAGTTGCAGCAATTATGGGTGTGAAAAAAACAAGTGATTTAATTCCTATGTGTCATCCTTTATTATTGAGTGGAATAAATTGTGATGTGGAAGAAAAACCTGAGTTACCTGGATTTAAACTGATTGTAACAGCTAAATTAAATGGACAAACTGGTGTTGAAATGGAAGCTTTAACAGGTGTTTCTATTGGTTTATTAACTATTTATGATATGGTTAAAGCAATAGATAAATCTATGATTATTTCTAATGTTCAGTTAGAACAAAAATCGGGTGGTAAAAGTGGTGATTTTATTAGAGAGGATTTAAATAATGATTGATTTAAGTAAAGAAAAATTAGAACTAAATTATCCATGTTCTTGGGAATACAAATTGGTTGTATTAGAACATATTGATATTCATATTACTGTAAAAGAGGTTGTTTTACATAGAGAACATAAAGTAAAAGCATCAAAAGTTAGTAGCAAAGGTAAATATAAAAGTTATACTTTAGAATTATTAGTTCACAACGAAGATGATAGAAAAGAAATTTATAAAATGTTAGGTGACCATTCTAATATTAAAATGGTTTTATAATTAATTAGTATCTTATTCGTAAGATACTAATTCTTGTTTAAATTTTTCTTGATTTAATTTTTTACAAGCAACTTTGTAGTGTTTTTCTATTGTTTCTTCGTCTTCTTTAACTATTGCTTTAATCTCTTCAATAGATTTTCCTTCTTCAAAAGCAACAAATACTTTATACTCTTTTTTTGTAAATTTTCTTTTTAGAACTTCTTTTAGTTCTTCGTCATCCCTTAATGTACCAACTAATTTGTCGATATGTTTTAGTAAAGAGTTTGTAAAATTCATCTGTTTCCTTTTATTTTGTTAACCAATTTTCAATTGATTTTATATCATTGTAAGAAGTCATATCAAGCATAATTGGTGTAATTGATACATAATTTGCTTTTATTGCTTCGAAGTCGCAGTCTTTATTTAAAGAGGGTTTCCAAATTAGTGGATGTAATCCAATCCAATAATACTCTTCTCCCCTTGGATTTAGATGTCTGTGCGTGTCATTTCCATACTCTCTAAAACCTGCTTTTGTAACTTTTATACCATTACACTCTTCAATTTTAATAGGTGGAATATTAACATTTAAAAACTTTCTTTCATCTAATGGAAAAGTACCATTTAATATTTTAGAAGCTAACTTTACAATAACATCTTTTGCAAGGGCAAAATCCCAGTCAGTTTTTATGTCTTGACATAAATCTTTACATACCTGAGATATGGCAATTGCTGGAATTCCATGAATTACAGCTTCCATAGCACCTGCTGCTGTTCCACTATAAGTAATATCTTCACCCATATTTGAGCCAATATTTATTCCACTTATTACTAAATCAGGTTTAAACCCATCTTTAAATAAATTACTAATAGAGATAAAAATACAATCTGTTGGGCTTCCATCATCAATTTTGTAAAAATCATCTTCTACGCAAACCATTCTTAGAGGTTTATCCAATGTTAAAGAGTGACCACAAGCTGATTTGTTTTTCGCTGGTGCAACTACTGTGATTTTTGCTATTGGTTTTAGGGCTTCAATTAAGGCTTTTAATCCAATTGCATCAAATCCATCATCATTTGTTAGTAAGATATGTTTCATGCTACTATATAAACTCCTTCTAATTGGTGTATTAAATTTTCCACTTGAGAAGTTACTTTAAATCCAGTTTCAAGTTCTAAATCGGCAAGTTTTGATTTGATTAAAAGTTTTAATTCTCTTTTCCCTTGATTATTTGCCACAATATCAAATAGTTTGTACATCAAATTTTCATCATTTGAGAAAGGAATAGCTATTGTTAATGGTGGTTCTACAACTTCTTTTTGTTTTGTTTTGATTTTTTCATTTTTAGCTTCTTTGATGCTTTCTATTTTTAGAATATTCATTCTTGTAAAATTTTCATCCTTTGAAATTCTTACTTTAAAAGCTATGGGTTCGTTTAAATCGTAATCATCTTTTAACTCTTTTAATCTATCTTCAAAAAGCATAAGTTCGATTGTTCCATGGAAATCCATGATAGTCGCAATTCCAAACTTATTCCCTTTTTTTGACATTCTTTCTGTAATATTTTCAATTTTTCCCACAAATAAAGCTTGACTTCCATCTTCAAGTTCATCGATTTGAGAGGATAAAGTGTAATTGATTTTATCAAGTTGCTCCCTATATTCATCAAGTGGATGACCTGAAACATAAAATCCTAGAGAGGCTTTTTCAAGTTCTAAAATCTCTTTTGCTTCAAATTCTGGAAGATGTTCAAGTTCAATATCAATTTTTGTAAGTTCATCACTATCTCCAAAAAGTGAACCTGTTGCCATTTTTTTAGCAACGGCTGCTTTTCCAACAGTTTCAACAATTTTTTCTATTTGATCAAGTAATGCTCGTCTTGAATATCCAAAACTATCAAAAGCTCCAGCTTTTGTTAAAGACTCAATAACTCTTTTATTTACTTTACTTCCGTCAATTCGTGAAATAAAATCTGCTAAATCTTTAAAAGCCCCATCTGCTCTTGCGTTTAAAATAGAGTTAATTGCCACATCTCCAGCACCTTTTATTGCACCCATTCCAAACATAACAACTTCTTTGTCATCTATTTTTTTAGCACTAAATACTAAATCTGATTTATTAATGTCAGGTGGGAACAGATCAAGTCCTAGTCTTTTTACTTCATCCACATATTTAACAACTTTGTCTGTATTATCTTTTTCAAGGGTTAATAAAGCTGCCATAAACTCTGATGGATAATATTTTTTTAGATATGAAGTGTAAAAAGTTACTAAGGCATAAGCTGCTGAGTGCGATTTATTAAATCCATATCCAGCAAACTTTACAATCAAATCAAACAGCTCTTCACAGTGGGGTTTTTGATAACCTTTTTTTACTCCACCTTCTGCAAATTCGCCTTTTAATCTATCCATCTCTTCTTTGATTTTTTTACCCATAGCTCGTCTTACTAAGTCAGCTCCTCCAAGTGAAAAACCTCCAATAGTTTGAACGATTTGCATAACTTGCTCTTGATAAACGATAACTCCGTAAGTTGTTTCAAGAATTGGTCGAAGTGGAGCATCAAATTCATCATAAAAATAGTTGATTTCAGCTCGACCATGTTTTCTATCAATAAAGTCATCAAGCATTCCTGATTCCATCGGACCTGGTCTATAAAGGGCAAGAACGGCGATAATATCCTCAAAATTTGATGGTTTTAATCTTTTACATAAATCTTGCATACCATCGGACTCAATTTGGAATAGTCCCATCGTATTTCCAGTTTGAATTAGGTCATAAACACCTTTGTCATTTACATCTGCTGTGATAAAATCTACTCTTTTCCCATGTCTTTGTTCAATTAATTTATTTGCTTCTTCAATAACAGTTAGGGTTTTTAAACCTAAAAAGTCGAATTTGATTAAATCCACATCTTCAACATATTTACCATTGTATTGTGTTGCTAGTGTATCAAGTCCTGAGGGTTTAAAAAGTGGTGTTTTTTTCCATAAAGGTTCATTTGAAATAACAACTCCAGCTGCGTGAGTTCCTGCATTTCTGTTTAGTCCTTCAAGTGCTAAAGCATATTCCCAAACTCTTGCTGCTTGAGGGTCAGCATCACAAAGTTCTTTTATTTTTGGTTCTTTTTCATAAGAGCTTGTAAGATTTATTCCTAATTCATCAGGAATTAGTTTTGCCATTGCATCAGCTTTTGCATAAGGCATATCAAGAACCCTTGCAACATCTCGAATAACCCCTTTTGCAAGAAGTTTACCAAAGGTGATAATTTGTGCAACATTGGCTCGACCATATTGTTGAACAACATAATCGATTATTTCACCACGTCTACTTTGACAGAAGTCCATATCAATATCGGGCATTGAAACCCTCTCTGGATTTAGAAATCTCTCAAAAAGTAAACCATAAGGAATAGGGTCAATATCTGTAATTTTTAAAGAAAAGGCAACTAAACTTCCTGCTGCTGAACCCCTTCCTGGACCAACTGGAATACCCATTCTTTTTGCAACAATTACGAAATCCCAAACGATTAACATATATCCTGGGAATTTCATGTTATTGATAATTTCAATTTCAACTTCAAGTCTATCTCTATACTCTTGATGATGTTCAGGGGGAACAATTTTTAATCTATCTTCTAAACCAATTCTACACTCATGGATAAATAAGATTTTGTCATTTTCAAGGGAATATTCAACATCTGGTTCTGGTAAAGTTAAATTTGCTTCAGCAGATTTTTGTCTTGTAAATTTAAAATTTGGAGGAGTTGGATTTCCTAGTTTTATAGTTAAATTACATTTATCAGCTATTTCTTGAGTGGCTTCTAAGGCTTCTGGAATATCTGCATATAATTTTGCAATTTGTTCTGGTGATTTTAGATAAAACTCATGTACACTATGTCTTAATCTTTTTGGGTCATCATAAAGTTTATTCATTGCAATACACATAAAAGCTTCGTGTGCATCGGCATCTTTTTGTTCTAAATAGTGAGTATCATTTGTAGCAACAACTTTTATTCCTGTCTCTTTTGAGAGTCTTAAAATCTGGTCATCCACAAAATGTTGGTCACCAATTCCATGTCTCATAATCTCTAAATAAAAATCATCCCCAAAAATCTCTTTATATTCTAAAGCTATTTTTTTTGCTTCTTCATAACCTTTTGCACCATTTTTTACATTTCTTTCATTTTGTGTATTTAGATGCCAGTTAACTTCACCTTGCAAACAAGCTGCACTACAAACTAACCCTTCAGCATTATCTTTTAGAAGTTGTTTATTAATTCTAGGATAGTAGTAAAAACCATGCATATAAGCTTGTGAACTTAAGAACATTAAGTTTTTATATCCAATATCATTTTTTGCATATAAACAAAGGTGAAATCTTTGTCTATTTGTTTTATCACCAATATCTTCACTATTGTGAATATAGGCTTCCATTCCAATAATTGGTTTGATGCCTTCTGCTCTCATGGCATTGTAAAAGTCAATTGCTCCAAACATATTTCCATGGTCTGTCATAGCAACGCTTGTCATTCCCATTTTTTTTACTTTTTTTGCAAGGGGTTTTATTTTATTTGCACCATCAAGTAGTGAATATTCCGTATGTAAATGAAGATGGGTAAATTTTGGTGTATCAGACATAATATAAATCTTTTTAGTTTTTATTTATAGTGTATCTAAAAAATGATTTTGAGCTTCTTTAATACCTAATTTAAAACACTCTTCAAGTTCTTGAAAAGTAAATAAAGAGAAGTTTTTTATGTGTGGACTTCCTAAATAAAAGTTTGTATTTTCAAGGGAATATTTGTGGTTTGAATGAAGTTGTTTAAATAGGGATTTTTTTATAGATTTTAGAGGATTAAATTTTTTTGTTTTATGTTCATTTCTTTTTGCAAATAAATCTATGGCATAAATATCATAACCTTTATTTTCAAGGGGTTTAATAGGAATATTATCAAATAATCCCCCATCAATTAATAGCATTTCTTTATAAGAAATTGGTTTAAAAATGGGAACTAAAGCGCTTGACGCCATACATAAAGTAAGAGTATCTCCACTGTTAAAGTAGTGAAGTTCTTTTTTCTTTAAATCATAAGCACTAATCCAAAGAGGTTTTGGAATATCTTCTATATTTTTTATTGGTAAAAGTTCATTTATAATTTTGTTTGTATGGTCAATTTTTAATAAACCATTTCTAAAGAAATTAAATTTGATGGCTTGTTTTAACTCTTTTGATGAAAATATTTTTAGTTGTTCTTTGGCTTTTACTCCACTTGCATGTGAAGCACTAATAATTGCTCCAATAGATGAACCACTGTAAGCTTGAATTTTTATATTATGGGTTTCACAAAAATCAAGAAAACCCAAATGAAAAGCACCACGAGCTACTCCACCACCAAGGGCAAGAGCTAGATTATTTGTTGGGATTTTCATCGTTTTTATCATCGTTTTCTAACCAATTTATTATTTTAAATTCACCCTCAAAAGTTTCAACTATTGCTGTACAAGATTCAACCCAATCTCCACAGTTTAAATATTGAATTTCATCAATATATCTAATTTCAGCTTTGTGAATATGTCCACAAATAATACCATCATATCCTTTGTTTTTTGCATGGGTTGATAAAACAGATTCGAAGTCATTTATAAAAGAAACAGAAGATTTTACGCTATCTTTTATATATTTTGATAAAGACCAATATTTTTTAATTCCTGCTTTTTTTCGTATAAAATTTAGTATGGCATTTAGATGTAAAAGTAAATCATAACCATAATCACCCAAAATTGCTAACCATTTTTTGGTCATTGTAATTGAGTCAAAAAAGTCTCCATGGGTAATATAATATTTTTTTCCATTAAGTGCTGTATATTCAAAATCGTTTGAGATATTTAGAGAGTTTCCTAAAATCAAAGGAACAAAAGGTCTTAAAAACTCATCATGGTTACCCGTAATAAAAGTGACTTTTGTACCTTTTTTTGCTTTTTTTAATATTCTTTGGATTACATCTGAATGGGATTGTGGCCAGATTAATTTTCTTTTTATTGCCCAACCATCAACTATGTCTCCAACCAAAAACAACTCTTCACAATTATTATGTTTCAAAAAATTATGAAGAATTTTAGCCTTTGAAAATCTAGTTCCCAAATGAATATCTGATATAAAAATGCTTTTGTATTTCATCCAAGCATTTTAAATTTTTTTGGTTACAATTTATCGACAAAAAATCAATAATCTTTTGCTAATAAACCACTCTTAACGCTATCGTAAGTTTCTTTATCACAAAGTATATTTACTATTTCAAGGGCAAAAATCATGGCAGTTGCAGGTCCTTGAGATGTAATTACATTGTTATCAATAACAATAGCATCTTTAGCATGATAACCATTCTCTTTGATTTTTTTCTCAAAACTAGGATAACAAGTGTAGTTTTCATTTAATACTTCTGCTTTATGTAATGCATATGGAGCTGCACAAATTGCACCAATTTTTTTATTTTTGTTTTTAAACTCTTTTAATAAAGATTGAACTTTTGAATTTTCAGCTAAAGTAAAAGCATTTGGTAAACCACCTGGTAAAACTATCATATCAAAATTATCACTAGAAATATTTTCTATTTTTTCATCTGAAATGATTTTTATACCATGAGCTCCAGTGATTTCGAATGCTTCAACTCCAGCAATAGTAACTTTAATATTTGCTCTTCTGCAAATATCAATTATAGAAATAGCTTCAATTTCTTCAAATCCATTTGATATAGGTATTATAATATTTGGCATGGGTTTTCCTTATAATTTTTATTGATTATATATTATTCTGATTTAAATCTTAAAGCTTCTTAATATAGTGTATAATCATTCAAGAATATCTAAGCTAACTTTAAATAGAATTTAAAGAATTATGAAAAGGGGTTTTTAATGTCTAAAAGTATTTTTAAGTTAAGTATATTAGCAAGTTCTATGTTGTTTTTTATAACTGGATGTACTGTTGTAAGAGATGATGCAATCTCAAAAGAGTATAACAAAGTGCAAACTACAAAACAACATTTAGAAGTTGCTGCTGAAATGCAAAAAGATGTAACTACACAAAATACATTAGAATCTACAATCGCTTCACTAGCAGCTCAAATGTTAGAGAATAAAAAGATGGATACAACAAAACCAGTTTTAATTACCTCTTTTGTTAGACTTGACGAATTCAAAAAAACTACTGAATTTGGAAGAATTGTAAGTGAAAGTTTAATTAATGAACTTTCAAATAGAGGTTTTGATATTACAGAATTTAGAGGTCAGATGGCTGTTTCTGTAAATGATGAAGGTGAATATTTTATCTCAAGAAAACCTCACGAATTAAAAAATAAAATACCAAATACTTATGTAGTTGTAGGAACTTATTCAAGACAACTAGGTAAAATCATGTTAAATGCTAGGGTAATTGATAATATCACAGGTAAAATCATTACAAGTGCAAGAGCAACTTATGTTCATAATGTAAAAGAAGATTGTATAATCTTTAAAGATTGCGCACCAGCTAGAACTATAAATATTGTTAAAGAACGATAATTAACATGATATTTAATTTTTTAGGAAAATTGAAATATATAACTATTTCAATTTTCTTAGTATTCTTTCTTACTTCTTGCTCATATAAAAATCCAATTAGTGGAACAAATAATTTTCATTCTTTAGTATCAAAACTTGTTGATGAATCTGCAAGTAAAATTAAACAAAATGTATCTCCTAGTGATGTTATTTTAGTATCAGATTTTGTTAATGTAGATAAATTAAAAAATAAATCTCAATTAGGATTTCTGCTTTCTAGTATGTTAAAAGATAGTTTAGTTTCTAAAGATATTATTGTAAGAGAAATAGAACTTGGAAAAGAGTTTGAATATGGGAATAGTGGTTTTAATTTATTAACACGAAATAAAGATAAAATTGCTGCTGATAAAATAAATAAAGAGAGATATGCTGTTGTTGGAACATACTCAATAACAAGCAAAAGTTTAAATGTATTTATTAAATTAATAGATATTAGAAATGGAAATATTTTGTCTTCTTCATATGAAAGAACAGATATAGATGATGAAATATTAAGTTTAGAAGGAACTCAAGAAAAATCAGCAGAGAGCGAGAAGAAAAAAGCATCTGAGCCTGCTTATCGTCCCCATGTAGTTTTATAAAATATCTTGTATTAGAAATTGAGGAGTTACTTCTCCTCTAAACTCATTTTTACTTACACTTACAATTAAATCCAAGTTTTTAGAAAAATTTATATTTGAATCATTGAATTTTAAAGCTTCAAAGATAACTCCATCACTATTAAGAGTTAATTTTAAATGATTTTTATCTTTTCCAATTAAATCATATTTTACTAAAGTTGTATTCGAGATTTTAAAAATCGGTCTATGATTTTCTAAACCATAAGGCTCAAAATTTTCTATAATTGATAAAAACTCTAAGTCAACACTTGAAACATCAAGTTCACCTAAAGTAATAGGTTCTATATGCAAATTTTCTTTTGAGTTCTCTAACTCTTTATTTATGATAGTTTTAAACTCTTCTAAATTTTCAGCTTTTAAAGATAATCCAGCTGCATTTTTATGCCCACCAAAACCAAGTAATAGATGGGATGCTTTAGTGATAATATCATATAGATTTATATTAGCATTTGCCCTTGCACTTCCTTTTGCAATTCCATTATGAATAGAAAAAATAAAAGCTGGTTTTTTGTGGGAATTAGAGAGTTTTGAAGCAACTATTCCAATTACTCCCTCATGCCAATTCTCACCCCAAACGACAACAGCATTGTCATTTATATCTGTTTTTGCATCAGCTTTTTTTGAAATCTCTTCTTGTAGAGTTTTTCTATAATTATTTAATTCATCTAATAGGGCTAAAGTTTCATTTGCTTGGTAAGAATTTTTTGAAAGTAAAAATGATAAAGCAACACTTGCATCATCCATTCTTCCTGCACTATTTAGTTTTGGAGCAATAAAAAATCCAACATCATCAGAAACAAAAATCTCTTTTGACATAATTTCATTTAGTTTTTTGAAAGCTTCCCTTGATGAGGTTTTTATTTTTTTAAGACCTTGTTTTACAATAGTGTAATTAAGTGTTGTCATAGGCATAATATCAGCAATTATTGCAACACATAATAAATCAAGGAAATTAGACATATTCACATCTAAATTCATCTCTTTTTTAATTGCCGCACATAAATACCAAGCAACTTGAGCACCACAAATATCTTTAAATTCAAAGTTACAATCATGTTGTTTTGGATTTATTATTGCAAGTGCGATTGGGATTTTAGCTCCCACTGTGTGGTGGTCTGTGATTATTAAATCGATATTTTTTTCTTTTAGTTTAACAGAAGCATCATATGCTGAAATTCCATTATCAACAGTAATAACTAAACCTTCATCTATTAAATCAACAATTTTTGTAGATAGGCCATAACCATGTTCAAATCTATTTGGAATAATATGATTTACTTTAACGCCAATAGTATTAAAAAAATCAAGCATAATAGTAGTTGAAATAACTCCATCAACATCATAGTCACCAACGATAGTGATAGTTTCTTTTTCTAAAATAGCTTTTTTGATTCTTTTACAAGCAATATCTATATCTTTGAATTTTTCAGGAGAGGGAAGGTCAGCAAGTCTTGAATAGGGATTATTCAAGTGTCTTGCAGATAGTAGTTCAAAAAGCCTACTTTTCGTGATTTTTGACATTATTTTCTTTTAGTTGCTTGTTTTACAAACTCTAAAATAATAGGATTTGGTGTTTCTAAATGTGATGTAAATTCTGGATGGAATTGAACTCCAACAAACCAAGGATGATCTTTTAATTCCACAGCTTCAATTAAACCATTTGATTGACCTGAAATAATCATTCCAGCTGCTTCTAATTGTTCTTTATATTTTGGATTTGCTTCATATCTATGTCTATGTCTTTCGTAATAAATTTCATCATTACCATAAGCTTTTTGTAAATGAGTTCCTTTTAATGGCTCAAATGGATATTCACCAAGTCTCATTGTTCCACCCATTGGTGATTCGTGAGTTCTTAGTTGTTTGTTTCCACTTTGGTCAATAAATTCATCAATTAAATAGATTAAAGGATTTTTTGTATCTGGATCAAATTCAATAGAGTTTGCATCTTCAATTCCTAATACATTTTTTGCAAATTCAAGAATTGCTAATTGCATTCCAAGACAAATTCCAAGATATGGAATATTGTTTTCTCTTGCATATTTAATAGCAGCTAATTTACCATTAACTCCTCTTTGTCCAAATCCACCAGCAACTAAAATTCCGTCAGAATTTCCTATAATATCGTAAGCTCCAACATCTTCAATTCTTTCACTATCACACCAATTAATGTTAATTTTTGTATTTAAGTGAGCTCCTGCGTGAATTAATGCTTCAATTAATGATTTATAAGACTCTTTTAAATCTAAATATTTTCCAACAAATGCAATTGTAACTTCATCTTGTGGAACTAAAATATTTTTAACTAAAGTATCCCATTTTTCCATATTTGGTTTAATTTTAATATTAAAATGTTCAGATAATGGAGTTAAAATTCCTTCTTTTATAAAATGAAGTGGAACTTGATAAATAGATTGAGCATCACCAGCTTCAATAACTGCATTTCTATCAATATCACAAGATAATGCTAATTTTTCTTTTAAACTTTTTGGTAACTCTTTTTCTGTTCTACAAACTAACATATGTGGAGTAATACCAATTCTTCTTAACTCTTGAACAGAGTGCTGAGTTGGTTTTGTTTTTAATTCACCAGCTGCTTTGATATAAGGAATTAAACTTACATGGATATTCATAGTGTTAGTTTTTGGTTGCTCATGTCTGATAGCTCTAATTGCTTCCATAAATGGTAAACCCTCAATATCTCCCACTGTTCCACCAAGTTCAATAATTAAAAAATCATTTTCATCCGCTGCTGCATAAATTCTATCTTTAATTTCATCAACAACATGAGGGATTACTTGAATAGTTTTACCTAAGTAACCACCTTCTCTTTCTCTTTTTATTACACTTTGGTAAACTTGTCCAGTTGTAAAACTATTTTTTTTCGTTAGAGTTTTATCGATAAATCTTTCGTAGTTTCCTAAATCTAAGTCTGTTTCAGCTCCATCTGCTGTAACAAAAACTTCCCCATGTTCAAGTGGACTCATTGTTCCTGGGTCTACATTTAAGTAAGGGTCGATTTTAAGCATACTCACTTTAAAGCCAGATTGTTTTAATATTGTTGCAATAGAAGCAGAAGTTATACCTTTTCCTAGCGAACTAAGAACTCCACCCGTTACAAAAATGAATTTTGTCATTAAAAATACTCCATAAAAATAGTTAATAAATATATATCGCGATTGTATCTAAGTTTTGTTGATAAGTAGGTTAATTGGCTTGTTTGTTAGGACCAGATAAGAGAAACTCTTATCTGGTTTTATTATTGTTTTAGTTTGTCTAATCTAGGGTAGATAAATATAGCTTTTCTAAATACAACAACTTTTGTTGGATCTTCTTTAGCAAAAGCTTTTAAAGTAATTGTTATTGGTGTATCTTTTGTATTGTCACTTACTAATACTTTATCAGTTTCAAGAATAACTACTTTTTTAGCAAGTTTTCCTGGACTTAATGTAAATGGTTCAAATCTTGTAATTTTAATATCTGGATTATCTAAAACTTCTAAATCATAAGTTAAAGTTGTAGGCTCAGTATTTTGGAATAATAATACAAGATTATTAGTAACCACATTGTTTTCTTTTACTTTGTAAAGTTCAGTAGTTTTATTGATGTTTAAAAGCATATGCTCTTTTTCTCCACCCATTACAAATAAAAGTCCAATTACAGTAAGAAGTGCAACAAAATACATAACAGTTGATTTTCTAACCATTTTTGTAGGTAAGTTATTTTTAACTGCATTTGTACTTGACCATTGAACAAGTGATGGTTTTCCTAATTTACCCATTACTGTTGTACATGCATCTACACACTCTAAACAGTTTATACACTCAAGTTGTAAACCTTTTCTAATGTCAATATGTGTTGGACAAACAGTTACACATGATTCACATGTTGTACACTCATTTGCTGGATTTGGTAAATCTTTAGCTTTAAAAATGATCTTTTCTTTATGTTCATTATAAATCTCTCCACCTCTATTTGTAGAGTAAATTGCTTGATATGTATCATTATCATATAAAACAGATTGAACCCTTGAATAAGGACAGATATAAACACAAAAATCTTCTTTTAAAAATACAACATCATAAACCAAAAATGCTGCAATTGCTAAAACAAAACCAATTAAAAATAGATGTTCAGCTGGATCTTGTAAATAGGCAAAGAAATCTTCAGGTGGAACAAAAAACCACATAAAATCAGACGCTGCAACTAATGCTAACATTGCCCAAAGGATAATACCGATTAGTTTTTTTGCTTTATTTTCAGCTTTTGATAAATCAGGTTCTTTTTGTTTGTTTCTAATTCTTCTTAAACCTAAAAGTGTAGCTTCAATTAAATCTCTATAAATTACCCTAAAAATTGTTTGGGGACATGCCCATCCACACCAAGCTCTTCCTCCAAGTGAAGTAACAGCAAAAATACCTAAAAATAGAAGCATTAATAAAAATGGCATAAGATATAACTCTTGCATATCAAATGCTACTCCCAATAGATGTAATTGCTTTTTATCGAAAGATAATAAGAAGATATGATTTCCATCAATTCTAATAAAAGGTAAACTTAAAGCAACAACACTGGCTATCATGTAACCAATGTATCTTCTGTATCTGTAAGGAGTTTTCTCTAAAAACTCATTTTTTTCTTCCATTATAAAACCTTTATAATTTTTTTTAATTCTATATAAAGAAACCTTATAATTTGCATAATCAATTATAAGATTTAATTATATTAAAATATTCGCGAGAGTTATATTTGTGTTAGTTTTTTAAATAATTCTATTTTTTCTTTTATTTCTAAAACCATTTTATCTAAGTTTAGGATTTCAAAATTATTAATAGTAGGATAGTTTTGTATTATTGTTTCAAATTGATTTATTAATTCTTTTAAATTAGAAGATTCTATAACTGGCAAATTTAGTTTGTTAATTAATTCTTCATCATAAGTTTTATCATCTCTTTTAAATAATACTGGTTTATTTCCACAGCTAAGTGATTCAAGAGCTGTTTGAAGTGAAGCTGTAAGAAGATATTTTGAATTTTGAATAGTTTGAACATACTCTTCTTCATCAATTACATTTGAAAAATGATTCGCAAATATTTTTTCATTTCCCAAAAAGAAATAGTGTCCCATTAAAAGATTGATTTCAAGTTTTTCAGAGTTTTTTGCCATTTCTAAAAAGAAATTATTATAATCATCATCTCCAAAAAAGATAGTTTTTTCTAAGTTTGGATTTGAAATTTTTGTATAAATAGATTCATCAACGATGATTCCATCTAACTCTTCGCCAATTCCATAAAGTAAAGAACAAAATTCTTTCATCTCTTCTTTCATATTTTCATTTACTTCGGGTGTATCATAAACTAAAATATCACCTCTATGCATCATATTATGTAGATTTCTTACAACATCAATATTTACATATTTTTTAACACCTAAATTATCTTTAGCAAATGCTCCTGCTCTAAAATCGCTTGTACACAAAATTGGCTCAAACTCTTTTAAGGCATTTGCAACTACTGCACATCTTTTTGTAGCTTCAAGTCCTACTGTATGCCCACTTTTAGCATATAAATAAACTTGCATATTAAACCTCTTTTTGTTTAATATTTAAGTTTAAATGAATAATATCAAGAGCAGCTGGAGTAATTCCAGAAATTAAACTTGCATTAAAAAGTGTTGGTGGTCTATGTTTTTCAAGTTTTTCAATTACTTCATTTGATAATCCAGCTAATCCTTTGAAAGAAAAATTCTCAGGAATTGTTGTTTTTAACATTTTTTTCATTTTTTCAATTTGTTTTTGTTGTTTTTGAATATATCTGTAATATTTTGCTTCAATGATTATTTGCTCTTTTAAATACTCATCAATGTGCGCTA
>JAQUIV010000002.1:0-45745 GCA_028681275.1 Aliarcobacter sp. | reverse complement strand
TTCTCAGGAATTGTTGTTTTTAACATTTTTTTCATTTTTTCAATTTGTTTTTGTTGTTTTTGAATATATCTGTAATATTTTGCTTCAATGATTATTTGCTCTTTTAAATACTCATCAATGTGCGCTAAACTTGGAACTAATTTATCAAATTTAGGAGCATCAATAGTATTTCTTCCTATTAAATCTACAAGTAAAACTTTGTCATTGATTTTTTCTTCACCAATTGAATCAAGAAGTTCTAAAGTCTCTTTTTTAGAAGTAACCCATTCATTTGCCATAAATTCAATAGCATCTTCTAAAATTTTTCTTTTATTTTCAACTTTAGCAATTGTAACATCGTCTATCAAACCAAATTCATGTCCATATTGACTTAGTCTTAAATCAGCATTTTCTTCTCTTAATAAAAGTCTATATTCAGCACGTGAAGTAAACATTCTATATGGTTCATTAGTTCCTTTTGTAACTAAATCATCAATTAAAACTCCAATATATGCCTCATCACGTCTAAGAATAAATGGTTCTTTTCCATCAATTGCAAGTACTGCATTAATTCCAGCCATTAATCCTTGAGCTGCTGCTTCTTCATAACCTGTTGTTGCATTTATTTGTCCAGCATTATAAAGATTTTTGATTTTTTTAGTTTCAAGTGTATGTTTTAATTCTGTTGGATCGACATAATCATATTCAATAGCATATCCATATCTTATGATTTTTGCATTCTCAAGTCCAGCGATTGAGTGAATCATATCTTTTTGAACATCAATGGGTAAAGATGTTGATAAACCATTAATATAATATTCTGTACACATTGCTGTTTGTGGTTCTAAAAATAGTTGATGTCTATCACGTTCTGAAAATCTATTTACTTTATCTTCAATACTTGGACAATATCTTGGTCCTAATCCCTCAATCTGACCTGTAAAAAGTGGCGCTCGATAGAAGTTTGAAGAGATTTTTTCATGTGTATTTAGATTTGTGTATGTGATATAACATGGATATTGTGTTGGAGCAAATTTTGATTTATCTGTTCTAAATGAAAATGGAGATGGATTTACATCACCACCGTGCATATCCATAACTGAAAAATCAATAGAGTTTGCATCAATTCTTGATGGAGTTCCTGTTTTTAGTCTTCCAACATTTAATCCTAACTCTTTTAATTGAATTGAAAGTGTACTTGATGGTAATTCCCAAGCTCGACCTGCATCATATCTATTTTCACCGATGTGAATAAGTCCTCTCATAAAAGTACCAGTTGTTATAATAACTTTTTTAGAAGTGAATTGTTCAGTTAATTTTGTTTTAACTCCATAAACTTCGTTTTCATCATTTACTAACAGCGAAGATACTTCATCTTGATAAACTTCTAAATTAGGAGTGTTATGACAAACTTTTCTCATATACTCTCTATATCTATCCATATCTATTTGAGCTCGGCTTCCTTGAACTGCTGCACCTTTAGAGGCATTTAATATTCTAAATTGAATACCTGCTGCATCTGTACAAAGTCCCATTTCTCCACCGATTGCATCAAGCTCTCGAACTAAATGTCCTTTAGCAAGTCCTCCAACAGCTGGGTTACAACTTGCTGCTCCAATTTGTTCTACTAACATAGTTATTAAAAGAGTTTTTTTACCCATTCTTGCACTTGCTAGTGATGCTTCAATTCCTGCATGACCACCACCAACAACGATTACGTCATAATCCATATTATTCCTTATATGTTTTTTGTGATTTTATATTTGAGAAATTTCTTAGATAAATGTTTTCTTCCACTTATCTAAGAAATTTACGAAAAGTAGTTAAAATTAGCTTCTTAACAATTTTTAGATATTATACCCAAAATTTATCAAAAGGTTTTTTAAGTGTTTACAGGACTTATAAGAGAGATGGCAAAGGTTGTTAGTTTTCAAAACAACTTTTTAACTCTAAAAGCAAAATATCAGCCAAAAATAGGGGATTCAATAGCTATTAATGGAGCTTGTTTAACGGTTGTAAAAGTTACAAGTGGTACATTTAGTGTTGAATTATCACCAGAATCTCAAAAAATCCTTGCAATGGAAAATTATAAAGATGAAGTGCATATGGAACCTGCGATGATGATGGGTGACAGATTTGAAGGACATATTGTTCAAGGGCATGTTGATTGTTTGGGAACTATAAAATCTATTAAATCAAATGGAAATTCAACGGATTTTTTTGTTTCATTGCCAAATGAATATTTAAAATATATTATTCCAAAAGGAAGTGTTACTATTGATGGAGTTTCTTTAACTGTAAATGAAGTTTTAAAAGATTCTTTCAGGCTTACAATCATTCCTCATACAATTGAAAATACCTTATTTAAAAGATATAAAGTTGGAACAAAAGTAAATCTTGAAACAGATATGTTCGCTAGATATATCTATAATATGTTGAAAAAGAGTGATAAAAACAGTATGTCTTGGGATGATGTAGATAAAATTATGGCCAATTATTAAGAAGAGTTAGATTTCTAATTCTCTTCTTGCACATCTTCAATTTTAATATTATCGTTTTTCCCTAAATTAGGATTTGCAAATTGGGCGCTATTTTTATATGTATAAAAATATTTTTTCTTTAAGACATTAACATAAGATTTAACGGTTGCTACTTTCATATCAGCAAGATTAGTAACTTCAGTAACTCGTCCTACTTTTAAGCCTTCAAAGAAGATATTGTCCATTCCTGACGTTATAACTTCATCACCTTTATTTATTTCAGCCCAAATAGGAATAAATTTTATTTGAAGTTCATCAGGTGTATCGGATGCGGTTATAATACCTGGAGCTTTACCTTCTCCTATAAAAACTGCATAAGAACAATCTTTATTTCCATTTAATAATCCAACAGCTCGACCATTTTTGTTTATGGCGATTCCAGCTGCATAGTTATCTGCAATAAGCCCAAGTATTGCCTCATCTTCTAATTGTTTGTCTAACCAAACTTTTGTAAAATCATTGTAATTTATGTAAGAAAGAACTTTTACTAGTTCTATTTTTACTTTATTTTCTGGAATATCTACATTTGTTAGAAATTCTTTAAGTGTATTTAACTGGCTTTGTGCAGTTTCATATAATATTTTATACTCTTTTAATTCATTATTTTCTATTTTTAATTTTTCAATACTATTCGCTTGGTCAAAATGTTTTTCGATACTTGAAGAAAGATTTATAGCTTTGTCTATATAAGAAATTTTAAGATCGTTGAAAAAATCGAATTTTTCAACTAGAAGTTCATCTATCTTAAAAAGATAAGATAAACCTGCAATGATGAAAAGAAAGGCAAAAATAAATTTACGCATTAGTGATTAATTTTAGTAACTCTGGCTCATCAAGAACTTGGCTTGTTCCATATGCAACTGATAATAAAGGTTCATCAGCAACTCTAACAGGAAGTTTTATTATGTCAGATAAATAAGTATCTAATCCTCTAATTAAAGCTCCACCACCTGTAATAATAACACCATTATCAACAATATCACTTGCTAAGTCAGGTGGCATATTTTCAAGAACACTTTTAATTGCTGAAACAATCTCTTTTAAAGGTTCTTTTATAGCAATTCTAACACCTTCACTTCCTAATTCAATAGTTGAAAGTAATCCAGAGTTATCTCTACCTTTTACTTTCATTTTTAATTCAGTATCAAGTTTAATTGCTGTTCCAATTTCTATTTTGATATTTTCAGCTGTTCTTTCACCAATGAATAAGTTGTAGTTTTGTCTTACATGTTCAATAATAGATTTATCAAACTTATCACCAGCAACTTTGATAGATTTACAAAGAACTAAACCTCCAAGTGAAGTAACACCAATTTCAGTTGTTCCCCCACCAATATCAACAACTACATAACCTGATGGATCAGATACTGGAATTCCAGCACCAATAGCCGCTGCCATTGGTTCTTCTACTAGGAATACTTCTCTTGCTCCTGCGCTCATTGCTGATTCTTCAACTGCTTTTTTCTCAACTTGAGTAATACCATAAGGAATACAAATGATAATTCTTGGACGTATAAAAGATTTTCTTGAATGTGCTTTTTCGATAAAATATCTAATCATTCTTTCAGTCATTTCAAAATCAGCAATAACACCATCTTGCATTGGACGAACGGCTTGAATATTTAAAGGAGTTTTTCCAATCATTTGTTTAGCTTCTTGACCAACAGCCAAAATTCTATCTTTACCATGTTTATCACTTTGAACCGCAACAACTGATGGTTCATTTATGATTATTCCTTTTCCTCTTACTGAAACGATTGTATTAGCTGTTCCCAAGTCAATTGCCATATCACTTGAAAAAAGACCTATTAATTTATCTAAAAACACTTGTTTATCCTTTTTATGCTACTTTTGGTTCTTTTGTTTTAAGAACAACTTCTTTTGAAATAGTAATAGTTTTATTTTTATATTTTGGAAGATCAAACATTATATCTAACATAATATCTTCAAGAATTGATCTTAAACCTCTTGCACCAGTTTTTCTAATGATTGCTAGTTTTGCTAACTCTTTTAGTGCATCTTTTTCAAATTCTAGTTTAACATCATCCATTTGGAAAAGTTTGATATATTGTTTGATTAGTGCATTTTTTGGTTCTGTTAAAATATGAACCATATCATCTTCTGTTATTTCATTTAAAGTTGCAACCATATGAAGTCTTCCTATTAATTCAGGAATTAATCCATATTTTACTAAATCATCTGTTTCAACTTTTGAGATAACTTTATCATGGTCATTTTTTGTTTTTTTATCTTGATTAAATCCAAGTACATTTGAACCTTGTTTTTTCTTGATAATATCTTCTAAACCATCAAAAGCACCACCACAAATAAATAAAATATTTGTAGTATCAACTTGAAGTGCATCTTGACCTGGGTGTTTTCTTCCACCTTTTGGTGGAACATTTACAACAGCACCTTCAACAATTTTTAATAATGCTTGTTGAACTCCCTCTCCTGAAACATCTCTAGTGATTGAACGATTTTCACTCATTCTTGCAACTTTATCAACTTCATCGATGAAAATAATTCCACGTTCTGCTTTTTTAATATCACCATCAGCTGCTTGAACAAGTCTTGTTACAACATTTTCAACATCATCACCAACATATCCAGCTTCTGTTAAAGAAGTAGCATCTGCAATAGCTAAAGGAACATCAAGATATTTAGAAATAGTTTGAGCAAGTAATGTTTTTCCTGAACCTGTTGGACCAATTAATAAAACATTAGATTTATTTAATTCTGTGTCATCATCAATTTCATTATGTCTGAAAATTCTTTTGTAATGGTTATAAACAGCAACAGAAAGAACTTTTTTAGCTCTATCTTGTCCTATTACATATTCATCTAATATTTTTTTTAATTCAGCAGGAGTTTTAATTTTAATATCTTTAGCTTCAGTTGGAGTAATTTTATTTTCTCCTTCTTCTACTGGAAGATTTCCATTCATAATCTCATTTGCTGCTGTCACACAAGCTTTACAAATACAAGCATTATCTCCAGCAATTACTGGATTGTCTCTGCTATCTGTTGCTCCACAAAAATCACATATAATCTTACTCATTTTATACCTATTTACTTTCTGTTAAAAGGAATACCTCGTTTTGTATTTAATACAAAACTTGCTAGTTCTTTTACATGTTTATTTTCATCTGTTTCAAATAACTCACGAGCTACTTCTTGTAGAGGTTTACCTGATTCAAAAAGTTCTCTATATGCATGTTTTATAGCATCAATATCTTCTCTATTTTCAAATCTTCTTCTTAAACCTGTTAGATTTAATCCTCTTAAAACAGCTTTATTTCCTTCTGCTAAACAAAATGGAGGAATATCTTGTGCAACAGCACTTGCTCCACCAATCATTACTTGAGTTCCAATTTTACAAAATTGATGAATAGGAGTTAATCCACCAACTACTACAAAATCATCACATTCAACGTGTCCAGCAAGTGTTGCTCCGTTTGCAAAAATACAATGATTACCAATAATACAATCGTGAGCTACATGAACATAACCCATAAATAAATTATTGTTCCCAATAACTGTTTTTGAACCACCACCGATAGTTCCTGGATTAAATAGAGTATATTCTCTAATTTTGTTATTGTCTCCAATTATTAATTCAACATCTTCACCGTTGAATTTTAAATCTTGAGGAATTGTTCCAATTGATGCATGAGAAAAAATATGATTATTTGCCCCAATTGTAGTTTTCCCATCAATTAAAGTGTGAGAATCAATTATTGTTCCATCACCAATTTTTACATTTTTACCAATAATAGTAAATGCACCAATAGTGATATTATCACCTAAAATTGCACCTTCTTCTATTATGGCTGTTTTATGAATATTGTTCATTTATTTGCCTATTTGTTATTTATCAACTATCATAGCTTTTAATTCTGCTTCAGCTGATAATTTACCATCAACATAAGCTTTTCCAACTAAAGTCATTAAAGAACTTTTCATTCTAACAACTTCTAATTCGTAATCTAATTTATCACCTGGACGTACTGGATTTCTAAATTTTGCTTTATCAATACTCATAAAATAAATTACTTTATTTTTCATCTCTTCATCAGTTAAGTCTGAACTTTTAAGAGCTAAAACACCACCACATTGAGCCATACCTTCTAAAATTAATACACCTGGATAAATTGGATGACCTGGAAAATGTCCTTGGAAAGCTGGTTCAGAAATAGAAACGTTTTTAAAACCTTTGATTGATTGTTTAAGTTCCATTTCTGTAATTCTATCTACTAGTAACATTGGGTATCTATGAGGAAGAATTTCTTGAATTTGCATAATATCTAACATATAATATCCTGATTTTTTTATTGAATGACAAATATTATATCTAAAAAAAAATTAGTTTTGAATTATCTGTGCAACATTTTGTGAACTTCCATTTCTTAGATACTCTCTTAGTGTTTTAGAATTATTAAAAAATAATTTTTTATCCATATTTTGATAATCATTAAATAGATTTTCAACAGTTACATTTTCTTGTAAAAATTCACTATGAAGTGGTTGTTTTCCCATTTTTTCAAAAAAGATATTTGCAAGACCAACATGATTTAATTTTACAAATAAAGAACCTATAAAAAAATCAATTTTTTTTGCAATATATGAAAGTGTAAATGGTGTTCCAATAAGAGCTGCTTCTAGTGTTGCTGTTCCTGAACAAATAAATGCATATTCTGCTTCT
Organism: Aliarcobacter sp.; assembly: GCA_028681275.1. GTDB lineage: Bacteria > Campylobacterota > Campylobacteria > Campylobacterales > Arcobacteraceae > Aliarcobacter. Next base: position 38,521 of record JAQUIV010000002.1, on the reverse strand, counting down.
TGTAGAGTTTTGTGAGTGTTTTTTGAAATAGTAAAATTTGAAATATCTCCATAAATTTTTTTGATGTAATTATCATCAAATTTTGCTGGGATTATTAAAATATACTCTTTATTTGGGATTTTTTTTGTCAATTCTCTAAAAATTGGCATTAGATTTGTGATTTCAGTTTTTCTACTTCCTGGCATAAATGCAATTTTATTTGTATTTACTAACTCTTGTTTAAAATCTTGTATTTCATCTAAAAGGGGATGTCCTACATAAGTGATTTTATTTTTATCATTATAAATTTCACTCTCAAATGGAATAATTGAACAAAGTTTTGAACAATAAGCTTCAAGTTTTTTAACTCTTCCTTTTTTCCAAGCCCAAGCTTGTGGCAAGATATAATAAATAATCTCTTTGTTTGGATAAGTTTCTCTCAACTTTTTTGCAAGTGGCAAATTAAAGCCTGAACTATCCATCAATAAAACTTTGTCACAATCTTTGGCTAAATCTACTAATTCATCCCTTAACTTGAAAAAAAATCTTAATTTTTTTAAAGCATCAACAATTCCCATAATTGCTAAAGCTGTTAAATCATAAAGTGGATTTCCAAGTTCTTTATCAAAAACTCCAACAAGTTCTATATCAGGCGATAAATATTTTTTTAACTCTTTTAAATGGATATTTGATGAGGCTTCCATGGCGCAAACTAACAGTTTCATACTAACTCTTCTTTTATATCTTCGTAAGTTTCTGAGTTTATTTCTATCTCATATTTCTCATTTTTGATTTCATCAAGAACTATTAATGCACTTAAATCATAGGGATTTTTTAGTATTTTATTTCTTGTTTCTAACTCTTCTTTAAAAGTTTGAGGATTATACATAAGCTCTTTTACACTAGTGTAAGAAGTTCCTGCAAATGAATTAAAAGTATTAATATCTATGATTTTAACTTCATCTCTATTTAGATAATTAATTCCATCTTTTGTGTATTCTATTCTTCCATTTGTGTTATTTCTATTTATAGTTGAATAACAAAAAATGTATGATGGAACTATGTTTTTAGCTACAATTACTTTTGCACCAAGAAGTCTATAATTTAAAAATCTTTGTTTTATGATTTTATATTCTGCACCACTACTTTCAAGTTCATTTCTTTTTTTATAAAGCTCAAGTCTTTCTTCTATTGACTCTGGCAATATTTGATTTGAGATTGGATTAAACATCTCATCCATAATCTTTTTTTGAGCTTCTCTTTGAGCTGATAAACCGAATAAACAACCACAATAATTTTGTCTATAAAGTGAATTTTCTTTTACTTTTTGCCCTTGAATTTCAGCACCATTCCCCGCTTTGTAATCCCTATAAATAAACTCTAACCCTGTAATTGATGATAAATGATTTCCAATTTTTTCAAGTTTTTCTTGAGATTTTTTTGGTGAAATTAAAAGTGTTGTAGTAAATTTATTATGTCCTAATTCGATTGCTTTCTGAACAGTTGTATCAAGTCTATCATCATAACAAACTGTACATCTATCACCTTTTTCTGGTAAATGTTCCATTCCTTTTACTTTTTTTAACCACTCTTCAAGGTTATAAGCACCTTCAATTAATTTTATGCCTAATTTTTGGCATGAATACTCTACATCTAAATATCTAAGTCTATATTCACTATAAGGATGAATGTTTGGGTCATAAAAATAACCTACTAATTCTTCACTTGGAAATTCTTCTTTAATTCTTTCTAAAAAATAGTGACTATCAACTGCACAACAAATATGAACTAACAATAAAAAGCCTTTGATTATATAATTTGATATAATTATAGTCAAAGTTTTTAAAACAAAGGATTAGCCATAAAAAATTTACTTATGATAGTTTTTTCGATATTCATTTTTACTGGATGTTTTAGTACAAATGAACCACAAATAAGCTCAAATAGTGCAACAATTTTAATCAAAACACCACAAATGAAATTTTATGATAAAGGTTTTATTTATAAATTTAAAGAGTATACTCAAGTTCAGATTTTTTCTGCTGGAACAGCTGTTTTGGATATGAAAATATATGAAGATAAAGTTTGTAGAGCTACTTTTAAATGTCAAGATTTAGCAACTTTTAATAAAGAAAATTTATCTTCAACATATCCTGATAATTTCTTAAAAGAGTTATTTGAAAGAAATCAAAAAGAAGTAATTCATAGGGATAAAGCAAACGATATTCTAATTAAGATTTTAAGAGACTAGTAAAAAATTACTAGTCCTTAAATTTTTATAATTCCAATCTCTTTTAACATGATAATAAACACACTAATTGGTGCTAAATATTTCATTACAAATAACCAAATATTATAGAAAAACTCTCCAATATAAGGAACTAAAGCTTTTCTTGAAATTTCTTTATCCATTACATATCCAACAAAAATTGCAACTAAAATTCCACCTATTGGCATTAAAATAGCTGAACTTATAAAATCGAACCAGTCAAAAAGATTTTTACCAGCAAAAGTTAATGATGAAGAGTAACCATCAATATTTGATAATATTGCAAGAATTCCTAAAAGATAAGCCCCAAGTGATACACCATAAGTCGCTTTTTTTCTTGAAATATTTTTTCTTTCAACTAAATACATAACCGTTGGTTCAAGTATTGAAATTGCTGATGTGATAGCTGCAAAAGCAAGGGCAATAAAAAATAGAATTGATAAATAAATACCAATTGTTCCCATTTCATAAAAAATAGCTGGAAGTGTAATAAATACTAATCCTGGACCTTTTCCTGGTTCTTGACCTGCTGTAAAGATAATAGAAAAAATGATAAGACCTGCAACTAAAGCAATTAAGGTATCCATAATTACAACATAAATAGAAGCTTTTACAATATTTGTGTCTTTATCTAAAGAGGCTGCATAAGTTAAGATTGTAGCCATACCAATTGAAAGGGTAAAAAATGCATGACCAACAGCAACGATTATTGAACTTGAGTGAAACTTCTCATAATTTGGGTAAAACATAAATTCTACTGCTTTGAAAAAACCATCAAGTTGAATTGAATAAATAAGTAAAATAGCTAAAATAAAAATTAATGCAGGCATTAAAATATTATTGAATTTTTCTATACCTTTTTTTACACCTTTTGAAATAGTGTAAGCAATGATTATAAAAGTTAAAGTGTAATAAAAAATCTGATTAAGAACATCAGTTTTCAAAAAAGTCATAAAAACAGTTTCTGATTCACTAAAACTTGTAGGTAATGAGTTTACGGATAAAACAATATAATAAAAAATCCAACCAATAACAGCAGGATAAAAAGTTAATATAAAAATACCCGTTAAGAAGGTAAATCCTGAGTATTTCCAATATTTTTTATCTTTTGGAGCAAGGGTTTCAAAAGTACTAACTGCATTTTTGTTTGAGTTGCTTCCTAATAAAACTTCTCCAATAAATATTGACATACCAATAAAAAATACAGTTGCTAAATAAACAAGAACAAAAACTCCTCCACCATTTTCTCCCGTGATATAAGGAAATTTCCAAATATTTCCAAGCCCTACGGCACTTCCTGCAGCTGCAAGAATAAATCCAACTCTACTAAAACGATTTTTATGCATTTTTCCCCTTATTTTTTTAATCTAATTTTTGCGGTTTTCCAAAGAAATAACCTTGTGCAAAATCAATACCCATCTCTTTAACTACATCAAAAACACTTTGTGAATGAACAAACTCAGCAATAGTTTGAATATTCATTTTTCTTGCAAAATCTATAATTGTTTCTGTAACCATTTGTGAATTTAAGTTTTTGTCAATATCTTTTATCATTGAAGCATCAATTTTTATGTAATCAACTTTTAATTTCATAATATATTCGAAGTTTGAATAACCCGTTCCAAAATCATCTATTGAAATTTTTGCACCTGTTTTTTTTACTTGAGTAATAAACTCAATAACTTCTTCATAATTTTCTATTCCATCTGATTCTATAAGTTCAAAAACTATCTTATCACCTAGTTTATATTCATTTAATTTTTCAATAATCGTAGAATAAACATCTTCATTTAAAATATCATGTACAGATAAATTAATAGAAACTTGTGCATCCAGATTTTTGAAAATTTCAAAAGTTTTTTCAACTATAATTTTCGTAAGTTTAGGATAAAGTTTATTTTTTTTAGCTAATTCGAGGAAATGAATAGGCGAAACATACTCTCCATTCTCATCAATTAGTCTCATTAAAGCTTCATATTTAACAACTTCTGAAGTTTTTGTATCAATAATAGGTTGGAAAAGTGGTTCGATTTTATTGTTTTCTATTGCATCTTTTATTTTTTTAGCCCAAATAAGATTTTGAGCATATTCATGTTCAATTTTCATATTTGATTCATAAATTAGATATTTTTTTCTTTTTTTCTTTGCAACTTTTAGAGCCATATCCGCATTGTTTAATAAAAATGAAGTCCCATATGCAACACCAATGGTTGCGTTTACATAAATTTCATTTTCATTGATTATAAAGGTGTGGTTTTCGATGCAATTTGCAAGGTGTAAAGCAATATTTTTAATATCTTCATAAACAGATTCGCTTGGTAAATAAAGAGCATATTCATCCGCATGGAGTTTAAATAATATAGCTTCAGAAGAAACATTCTCTTTTATGATTTTTGCAGTATTTTTAATAATATCATTTCCAATTTTGTCTCCATATAAGTCATTTATATGTTGGAATTTATCGATATTAATAATCATCAAAATAGCATCTTTTTCTAAAGAAAGAGTCTCAATTAGTTTTTTTCTATTTGGAAGAGTTGTTAATTCATCATGGAAAAATTGGTATTCAAGTGAATCTAACATATTGTTAAATACATTTTTCATGGAATTAATCTCTTGAATTTGATTATTCATGCCGACTCTTTTTGTAATATCTTTATGATTAGAGATGTAATTTATATTAGCAATAAAATTTTTAATTGGTTTTACAAGATGTCTGTCAAACTCTATAAATAAAGCTATAAAAATCACAATTGAAAATAAAATTATAAATAAAATAAAGAAGTTAATAATTGATGAAAGAGAAATTTTTAAATCATCAATTGGATACATAATATTAATAACTCCTAAAACATTTCCTTCTTTTGTTTGGGTGTGACATTTTAAACACTCTTGTTTTGCAATAATTGGATAATAATATTCAATAGTTGAGTCATCAATAACATTTAAAACATCATTTTTTTCTAAGGCTTTTTGAACAAAAGAGTCATTTTTTCTAGCTTCTAAATCTTTTTGAATATCACCAAACTGTTTAGCAACTTCTTCTCCTCTGTAAACATTAACAGCCATATTTTTATCAACAGAATTAAGTCTTTTTATAATGTTTTCTAAATCATCTCTTGTCCAACCTCTCTCCATTGCAGAATATAAAGATTGAAATACAAGTTCTGTGGTTTTTTTAGCATCAACTTTTGAAAGTTTTTCGATAGCTTCTTTTTTCATATATTGAGTGTAAACAAAAGCAATAGTTAGTGAAAAAGCAAGTGTGATAAGAATTATTTTTAATATGAGTTTTTTATAAGTAGTTTGTTTATTTTTCATTATCACTCTTTTTTGTAAAATAGTTAAAAATAACTTTATGATTATACATCATATTCCTTTTAAAGGAATAATTTTAATTTTTAGAGCGATAAATAACTTCTAAAAAAAGAGAGACAACTCTTTCTTTTTTAGAATCTTTTTAGTTTACTGTAACCAATTTTAATTAATTTTAACAGAGGTTTTCTATAAGAACTAAATACATATTTTTTAATTTCGTAAGCAATTCTTCCACTAACTGTTACTAAACCAAAAAGGTCACCAGCTGCATATTTACCACCAAGTGCAATTAAAATTCCATCTAATTTAGGATTTGATTTAATTAATCTTTTTCCTGCAATCATATTTAATACATTGTTACCTGCATCAGTACCACTAATTCTTGCAACAGTAACATTTGGTGGCATTATTTCACCTTTTGCATTTCTGATTTCAGCAATATCACCAATAGCAAAGATATTTTCATATTTATCAGTTTGAAGATATTCGTTAACGATAATTTGACCTCTACCATTTTTTGCAACATCTTCTAATTCAGCTGTAATCGTAGAAGCTTCAATACCCCCTGTAAAGATTACAAAAGAGTGATTTATTTTAGTTCCATTTGAGAAATGACAATAACCATCTTCAACTTTTTGAAGTTTAGTATTTGTGATGATGTTAATTCCAAGAGATTTTAATCTCTCTTGAGAGATGCTTATAAGTTTAGAAGAAAGACCAGGAAGAATAGTAACTGAACTACTAATCAAAGAAATTTTTAAATTATCACAAGAGAAATTTCCCCTTTCGAAAAATTTATTTGAATAATAAGCCATCTCAGCAGCAATTTCAACTCCAGATAAACCAGCTCCAACTACAACGATTCTTGTATCTGCACATTGTTTAGCTTCATCTCTGATTTTTTTAAATAATTGTTGCTCAAAACTTTGTTTAAATGTGATTGCTCTATGAAGTTTTTTAATATCATCTGCATTATTAAGACCTGGAATACTTGTAGGGAAAAATGTTCTTGTACCTGCTGCCATGATTAAATAGTCAAATTCAACTATCTCTTCTTCTTCAGTGTAGATTTTTTTTGCAACTTGATCAATTCTTCTAACTTTTAAATTTTTAAATTCAAGATAGTTGTGATTAAATCCCATACATAAAGTAGTTAAATCAATAGTTACCTCTGCAAAGTTTGATTTATTTGCAATTAAATCATAAACCTCTGGTTGTAAGTTATGATAGGTATGTTTATCTATCAAAGTAATTTTTATATTTTTATTTTTAACTAATTCTCTTAATGCATATATCCCTGCATATCCACCACCAATTATTACCACTTTTTCCATAAGGCTTAATCCTTTTATATATTACTATGTGCTTGAAAAGTCATTTTTTTAATAGCTAAGGGATGAATTATATAAAAAATTCATAGCCCCAATGTAGCAAATTTTAAACTTTCAAAATTATTTGTTATTCTATAATTAAACTTTTAATTACAAAATAAAAAAGAGTGAATTTTTTCTTTTAATGCAATTTGTGTACCTAAATGACACTTTATATTGAGTATCTAATGAATTAAAATATTTTTTTAGTTTAGTTCTAAAGTTCTATTTTTGTAGAATAGGGTAATTTTAGATAAATAGGAATGAATTATGAAATATGTTGGAGCACATGTAAGTGCTAGTGGTGGAGTTTATAATGCACCAATAAATGCCACTTTAATAGGGGCAAAAGCTTTTGCACTTTTTACAAAAAATCAAAGACAATGGACTGCAAAACCTTTAGAAACAAAAGATATAGATAGATGGTTTAAAGAACTTGAAAAATCAAAAATTCAAACAAAACATATTTTGCCACATGATAGTTATTTGATAAATTTAGGGCATCCAGAAACTGATGCAAGGGCAAAATCTTTTGACGGTTTTGTACATGAAATACAAAGATGTGAGATTTTAAAACTTGATAGATTAAATTTTCATCCTGGTAGCCACTTGAGAAAAATAAGCGAAGAAGAGTGTTTAAATAATATAGCTGATTCTATGAATAGAGCAATAGATATTACAAAAGATGTAAAACTTGTGATTGAAAACACAGCAGGTCAAGGAAGTAACCTTGGATATAAATTTGAACACTTAGCTTATATCATCGATAAAATTGAAGATAAAAGTAGAGTTGGGGTTTGTATTGATACTTGTCATATGTTCACTGCTGGTTATGATATAAGAACAAGAGAAGCTTATGATAAAACTTGGAATGAGTTTGACTCGATTGTTGGAAGACAATATCTAATGGGAATGCACATAAATGATTCAAAACCAGATCTTGGAAGCAGGGTTGATAGACATGATTCTTTAGGTCTTGGAAAAATTGGTTGGGATGCTTTTAGATTTATAATGAATGATGAAAGAATGGATGATATTCCACTTGTTTTAGAAACTATAAATGAAGAGATTTGGGCACAAGAAATTCAAGCACTTTATGATTTAGTAGAAAAATAAATTTAGATGGAATGATATATGTATAGAGTATAAAAAACTCTTTAAGGCATATTATGAAAAATAAAACAAAAGTTCCATTTAATCCCGATGACTTTGATACTTCAATCACAGTTAAAGAGTTAACAAAAAAATTCCCTCATCTTTTGGATTTAGACTATAAAAAAGTGAGTTTGGCAAATGAAATAATCCCTTTGAATTATGAGATTTTTTCAAAGGATTATAAAGATTTTTTTTCAAGTAATATTGAAGACTATTTCGATTTTGAAGTTGATGCTGTAATATAAAAGTATAAATTACTTTTATATTACAGATTTTGAATAAGTTATAGAATCACTTAAATTATCAAAACTTTTTAAAGTTACACCATCAAAATGAAAGTGTGCTTTTTCTAATTTTTTTAGAATTCTTTCATTTAATCCACAAAAAACCAATTTTTTATTTTTACTTTTAAAATTTTCAACAATAGATTCAAGGGTAATTATTCCTGTCATATCAAGCATTGGTACATTTTTCATATTTAAAATTACAATATTTGTATTTTCATCTATGTTTAAAAGAGTTTTTAGTGCGTTTTGTGCAGCTCCAAAAAACATTGGACCATTAATATCATAAATTGAGATATTATCTGGAATATCTGGATGAGTTGAGTTAGTTTCATTATTTATTAGTTCAATAGAGTGTAAATCAATAGTTTTTTTGATAAATAAGATTGAAGCAAGTCCCATTCCAATAGCAACAGCAACTTGCATATCTATTAAAACAGTTAAGAAAAAACATGTTAAAAGAACTAAAATATCGTTTCCTGGAGCAACTTTTATGATATTTTTGAAATGTTTAATTTCAGACATATTCCAAGCAACCATTAATAAAAGTGCTGATAAAGAAGCCATTGGTAAAAATGATAAATATGTTGCTAAAAATGAAATTGAAGCTAAAATAAATAATGAGTGAATAACTGAAGATATTTTTGATGTTGCTCCTGATTTTACATTTACAACAGTTCTAGCAATCGCAGCAGTTGCAGGAATTCCTCCAAAAAATGGAACAATGATATTTGTGATTCCTTGACCTATTAACTCTTTATTTGGGTCAGTTCTATGTCCTGTCATTCCATCACTAATAACTGCACATAAAAGAGATTCTAAAGCTCCTAAAATAGCTATTGCAATACTATGAGGAAGAAGTTTATAAAATAGGTCTAAATTTATTTGATCAACATTTAAATAACTCCAAGGTAGTTCAAATTGTAAAGGAATAGGTGGAATCCCTTGCCCTTCTAAGTTTCCAATTTTATAATCAAAAGTTGAATATACAGTTGAGATATTTAATTGAGGGAAGTAGATATTTGCAATATAAACAATAACTGTTACAAATCCAAGTGCAATAAGAGCAGATGGAATTTTGCTTTTTGTTTTTTGCCAAAAAATAAGAATAAATAAAGTTACAACACCAACTGCTAATTCAGCTGGTTTGAAAGTGTGAAAACTATTAAAAATTAGAACTATTTTATCTAAATAGTGACCATCAAAATGCTCAATTGTTAATCCAAAAAAATCTTTTATTTGATAAGTGGCAATTACTACGGCAATTCCTGAGGTAAATCCAACAGTTACTGGATAAGGAACAATTTCTATTAAAGTTCCCAGTTTTAAAAATCCAGCAATTACTAAAATAATCCCAGATAATAATCCACAAATAAGTAAGCCAGAAACTCCAAATTCTTGAACAATAGGAATTAAAATAACAATAAATGCAGCAGTTGGACCTGAAATATTTACCTTACTACTTCCAAAAATAGCAGCAAAAAATCCTGCAATTATTGCTGTATAAAGTCCAAGTTGAGGCGGAACTCCCGTTGCAATTGCCAAAGCCATAGATAAAGGAAGAGCTATTATCCCTACTGTTAAACCAGATAAAATGTTATTTTTCATTTTTTTCTCATTTTGGATTTTCTTGTTGAATTAATTTTATATTTAGAATACTTAAGTTTTTTTATCATTGAGGATGAAATTTGATACATTTTGATTATATTTTGTTTTAAATTACTATTCTTCTCATTATTTCTTGCTTTTTCATAAAAAGCTAAAAGTTTTAAATAATCAAAATCTTTTAAAAAAGAGTAAAAAATTATTGATTTTTCTTCTTCCAAAATCCATTCACTTAATAGTGCCAAAATTATTTGTTCAGGAATCCAAAGTTCACCCTCAACTAATTGGGTTTCAATCTGTTTTACTATGGTATTGTAATAAAAAACTAAAGCTTCATCATTTGGAAGAAGTTTATGATTTTTTTGACGAGTCTGTTGATATGCCATAAAAGATTTTAATTCATAGGCGTTGATTATTGTTTTATCTAATTTTTCATTTAGTTCTATTATATTTTTTTCAATCTCTTTATTAAATTCTTCATAACCTAAATCAATTTTATATTTTTCATTTTTTACATTTTCAAGAAGTTCTTCTATAACAGTTTTAATATAAATAAGTAAAGCATCGGTTTTTATATCTCTTAAAAGTTTTATACATATTTGGGGTTGATTATTAGCGCTCATTTAAATCCTAAGTATTTAAGATAATTGGATTTTAAATCAATAATACTTAATAATGAATTAAGTTCAAAATATTAATAGTAGTTCATTGACTCTTTTAATATAAATTAAATTATAATTCAAAAAAAATTATGGATATAAATGAAAAGTAAAATAAATGATGAATTAAACAAAGTGAAAAGAAATTTGTATCTTAAAGCTTCCGCTACATATTTTGACAAGTGTGGATATAAAAATTTTAAGATTTCTCAACTTGCAAAGGAGCTTGAAACTTCTGTTGGAACAATTTACAATCTTTTTATTTCAAAAGAGAATTTATATTTAGAGTATTTGATTTTAAAGTTACAAACTTTTTTAGATAAGTTAAACGAGTATGAAACAAATGAACCTATGAAAAATCTTGAATTATATCTTTCTTGTAAATATGAGATATTTATTCAAATAGATAATAATAGAGATGAAACTCTAACAAATGATCCATATTTCTTCCATAAACTAGATATCTCAAATCATGCAATAGTAAATGAAATATATGAATTTTTAATTAGACAATTTAAAGCTTTATATCCAAATTCGCAGATGGATTATAGACATACTGTAATACTTTTTAAAAAGTTATCTGATGGATTTATAGAGAGTTATTTATTGAAAAAATATGATACGAAAAATATTGTAGAAGATACAATGAAACTTTTTTTTAATGGTTTAGAAAAAAAGTAAAATTGTATCTTTAAGTTTTAAAGTTTATAAATTTCGAAGTTCGTATCTCTTATATCTTTTTTAATTTCATCTTGCCACTGTTTTACTTTTTTCATATCTTTTTCTTGTGAGAATAGACCTTCAGTGTAGATTTTTACTAACATTTTTTGTGCTGTTAAAAGATTTTTTGAGGCTGCAAATTCGATTAATTGGATACCTTTTTTTGTATCAACTTGTGTATTTATACCTTGAAGGTAAAATCTTGATAATTGATAAGCTGCATTTGGATCTACATCACTAGAATCTTGTAAAAGTTTAAATGATTTATCTAAGTCTTTTTCAACTCCATCACCTTTATAATATAAAAATGCTAAAGCAAGATTTGCATAGGCATTTTTATTGTTCATAGATTGATTTAGATATTCAACCGCTTTTTTATAATCTTTTTTTTCAACACTATATGTTCCCATTCTAAGTTGGGCATATGAGTTTTCATTTAGAATTTTTTTGTAACAAAATAGTTTATTATTCATATCTTCTATTTTTTGACAAACATTGGCTTTTTCTAGTGCAACTGCATCTTTATCATCTGAAAATGATAAAAATGAAGGCATAGAAAATTCAGGCATTTTTAAAGAACAAGCTGTAAATAAAAAAATAGATAAGCTTGGTAGAATGATTTTTTTTAACATTTATATTCCGTAAATTTTATTTGTAAAACTATTTGTTTTATCTTGATATTGTTCATCCCAATAATCAGATTTGTCCGTATCTCTTTCTACATATTCACCACTTCTGTATAATTTAGAAAGTTCTTGTTGCGCTGCTTTTACATCATTTGTTGCAGCAAAATTTAGAAGTTCAAAAGCATCTTCGATTTTATTTTTATCCATGTAATAAAAATATAATTTATACGAAGCTATTGGGTCAATCTCTTTTGTATCTTCCAAAAGACTAATTGCCAAATCATTATTAACAGGAACACCAAAGCCATTTTTATAAATATCAGCTAAAGGTGCATTTGCATAAAAATTACCTTTTTGTTTTGCTATATTTAATCTTTGAATTGCTTCTTCAAAATTACCTTTTAATTGCGCATTTAAAGCCAATCTTAATTGGGCAAAAGAGTTTTTGTAAGAGATTAAATCATAACAATCCATTTCAAAATGTTTATTTGTATTTCTACAATCATCAGCAATAGAGAGTTCATTTGCACTCCCTTTTGTAAATTCACTGTTATTAGAACAACCATTTAATGCAAAGATACTGAGAGTTATTAAGGCAAAAGAAGAAGAGATTATCTTGTTCATACGATTCCTTTTTTAGTTACTTATAAATTCCCTTAATTCTAGCAAGTTTTTTATTCATATGTAGTTAAGTCAGATTGATGTATCATATTGTCCTTAATGGGAGATTAAATGATTTTTATAGGACTTTTTTTATTTATAGCACTTGTTGTAATGTCATTGAACATTTATAACCACTCAAATTTGGCTTCTATCGAAGAATATTTACAAAAAAATAAGTGTGAAGAGTATGCTTATTCAAAGGGCTCATATAAAGCTTTTTGTAGTGATTCTTTTGTTGAAATAAAAAATAGTTTTGTCGTAAATCTTGATGAAAACTCAAATATTTTTAAATATGAAGATATAAAGAATGTGGAAATAAATCAACTTAATCTAATAATAAATACTCACAAAATATCTTTTAAAGAAAAAGAAGAGTTAGATAAATTTTACAAAAAATTACAAGAAAAAATAAATAAGTAGGATAAGCAAAAAAGAATGAAAGAAGTAATAAATTTTATAAAAGCACAAGATGTTGAAAAAACGAACTTTTTTGGACAATTAAAATGTTCAGCAGAAGAGGCTAAAATTTTACAATATATGTCAAAAGAGTATGTAAATGGTAGAGATACTTTAGGCGTAATTGATATTTTAGGTGAGTTTTATGATTTAAAAACTTACAAACATTTAGAAAAACTTGATTTAATAAAATCTCTTTTAGAGTTTGGATGGTTAGTTCAAGTATCTTTTGACCAAGTAAAATTAAGTGAAGTTTCAAAGTTAGAACTTATAAATTCAAGTGTTTCTCTTTCAAGTGCTTATTTAAAAATGTTAGAAAATGGAAGTAATGATTTTGTTCTTCCTGAAATTAAAAACTACTCTGACCACCTAGAATATTTACAAGACCAATTTTTTAGAATTGATTTAGCGCAACAATTAAATGTTGTTAGAAAAAACTTTGATGTAAATAGTCCAAGTTCAAATAGATTAAAATCAAAATTAATACTTTTAGAAAATAGAATCAAAGAGAGAATCAAAGTTACATCAAATTCTATTATGCTTGAAGATTTTTTCAAAGATAACGATTTAAATGAACAAGAACAAACCCTGTTTTTAGCTCTATTAAAAGAGGAATATTCAGGTGGGGATGGAAGTTTAAGAGACATGAATTCTTTGATTGAATTAATCTCAAGTGATGATTATGAAAAAATCAAATATAGAAGTTTACTTGAAGAGAGTTCAACTTTAGTGTCAAAAGCTTTAATTGATTATGATGAAGTTTTAACTCCATTTGGTGGGATTAATAGAAATTTTTATATTCCAGATGAGGTTTTATATAAAATTTCTCACCCAACTAAAAAAAGTGCAAATGTAGGAAAAATCAAACTTGATACGGTTATAAAAGAACAAGATATGTTTGAGCTTATTTCAACTACAAAATCTTTAGATGATGTTATTTTAAATGAAAAAACAAAAGAGACTTTAGATGCTCTTTTAAAACAAGTTGATAAAAATGTAATTAATCGTCTTAAACAATGGGGAATTAAAGATAAAAAAAGAGGAATTGAAGCAAAAATAATTTTTTATGGAGTTGCTGGAACTGGAAAAACTTTAACAGCACTTGCTTTAGCAAAATCTCTTAAAAAAGATGTTTTGAGTTTTGATTGTTCAAAAATTTTATCGATGTATATTGGTGAGAGTGAAAAAAATGTTAGAAGCATTTTTGATAAATATTATGAGCTTCGAACTCAAACAAAATCAGAACCGGTTTTACTTCTAAATGAAGCTGATCAATTCTTAAGTGCAAGAAGTTCTGGAAGTGCAAGTAGTAGTGATAAAATGCATAATCAAATGCAAAATATTTTCCTTGAACAAATAGAGAGATTCGATGGAATTTTAATAGCAACTACAAATCTACTTGAAAATCTTGATAAGGCATTTTCAAGAAGATTTAACTACAAAATTGAGTTTGTAAAACCAAACAAAACTCAAAGAATTGAGTTATGGAAAAAATTATTACCAGCAAATTTACCTCTTGAAAAAGATTTTGATATTGAAGAGTTAGCAAAATATGAATTAACTGGTGGACAAATAGAGTTAGTAATTAAAAATACAGCTTATAAAATAGCTGTTAGAGATGAACCGTTATTCAGAGTTGATAATTTTAAAGAACAAATTACCAAAGAGCAAAAAGGTCAATTTGACAGTGAAACAAAAGTTGGATTTTTTTAGAAATTGTTAACTTTTGATTAATGTTTCTTTTTGTACCAATTTATTTTTAATCCTTAGAAAAAGATTAAACTATAAGCTAATTTTTAGTAGGTTAGAATATTATTGCGTACATTATTAACAAGTGGCTATTTAATCACAAATTGGATAATATATTTGCAGATTAAAATAGACTTTTTTAAAGCTTTAAAAGGATAGATTAAATGACACATATGGAATTTGCACATCCCTATTTTGGTGCATTTGTAATGTTTGTTGTAACATTTGGTGCATTTGGTGCAACAGTATGGCTTTCAAGATACATCAGTAGAAAGATTGCTAGACTAGATACTGAAAAACTAAAAACAACTTTATACGAGTGTGGACCTGAAGTTACAAAACAACCGAACAGTATTTCTGCACAATTTTATTTAACAGCATTATTATTTATTTTATTTGATGTTGAGATTATATTCATGTTTCCATGGGCAATTAACTTTAAAATATTAGGT
This sequence comes from Aliarcobacter sp., assembly GCA_028681275.1. Lineage (GTDB taxonomy): Bacteria > Campylobacterota > Campylobacteria > Campylobacterales > Arcobacteraceae > Aliarcobacter. The sequence continues at coordinate 23,216 of JAQUIV010000002.1, read as the reverse complement.
TGGTTTGGTTTTGTGGAGATGATTTTATTTATTACTTTATTAGCAATTGGATTCTTATATGCATGGAAAAAAGGAGCGCTTGAATGGCACAGCATAAAATAAATTATTTACAAGATAATGGGGCTGCTGTTAAATTAACAACTATTGATAAGTTAGTTAATTTTGGTCGTTCTAACTCTTTATGGCCAATGACTTATGGATTAGCTTGTTGTGCTATTGAGATGATGGCAACGGGAGCTTCAAGATATGACTTTGATAGATTTGGAACTATTTTTAGAGCAAGTCCTAGACAATCTGATGTTTTAATTATTGCTGGAACTCTTACAAAAAAACATGCTGAGTTTATGAGAAGATTATATGACCAAATGCCAGATCCTAAATGGGTAATTTCTATGGGATCTTGTGCAAATACAGGTGGAATGTTTAATACTTACGCAACTGTTCAAGGTGCGGATAGAATTATTCCAGTTGACATTTATCTTCCAGGATGTGCTCCAAGACCTGAAACTCTACAATATGCCCTTATGACACTTCAACAAAAAATTAGAAAAGAATCAATTTTTAGAGCAACTAAAAAGAAGAGGTTAGTGTAATGAGAAAATATACTCCAAAAGGTAATGTTCAAAAAGAAGCTTATTTTTCTGATAGATTTTTTGTATCTCCAAATGTTCCTAGATTTGAAATAGAATCAGATGAAATTTTTGCAAGTGATTTTGAAAAAATCTCTAAAGCAATAGAGATTAAAGATGCTTACATTGAACACACTCATTTAGTTTTACACATAGATAAAAATAGTGTTGTAAAAACAATGGAATATTTAAGAGATGAACTTGAATATGATATGTTAATTGAATTATCTGCCATTGATTATTTAGCAGCTCGTGATGGATATGAAGTTTTTTATGAGATGTTATCTATTTCAAAACATAAAAGATTAAGAGTTAAATGTTTTGTTCAAAAAGATGAATCAATTGAATCTATAACTTCAATTTTCAAATCAGCAAATTGGTCTGAAAGAGAAATGTATGATATGTTAGGTGTAAAAGTAGCAAATCATTTTAATTTAAAAAGACTTATTATGCCAGATGATTGGTATGACCATCCACTTAAAAAAACTTATCCTCTACAAGGTGATGAGGCAGCTTCATGGTATGAAGTTGATAAGATTTTTGGAAAAGAAGCTAGAGATATAATAGGCCCTGAGCAAAGAGATCCAGCTGCAATTGACAGATATGACACAACTAGATTTGCAAGACTTGGACATGAAGTTCCAAATGGGGCGGATATTTCTCAATTTGAACCAGAAACTCCTATTTCTTATGAAGAAAAAGAGGGAAATACTTTAGTTAAAAAATTAAAACCTGAAGAATCAGTTGTTTTAAAAAGAAGAAGGTAGAAAATATGCAACAACCAAATAGACTAAAACCTTTTTTTGAAAATATTCACTTCGAGCGTGAAGACAATACCATGATGGTAAACTTTGGTCCTCAACATCCATCTGCACATGGTCAATTAAGACTTATTTTAGAGCTTCAAGGTGAAGAAGTTGTAAAATCAAGACCAATGATTGGATACCTTCATAGAGGTATGGAAAAAATGGCTGAGAATATGATTTATAACGAATTCTTACCAACAACAGATAGAATGGATTATATAGCAGCAACTTCAAATAATTATGGATATGCATTAGCTATCGAGCAATTACTTGGAATCGAAGCTCCAAGAAGAGCTGAAATTATTAGAACTATGCTTTTAGAGTTAAATAGAATAATCTCACATCTTTTTTGGTTAGCAACTCATGCACTTGATGTTGGTGCTATGTCAATGTTCCTTTACTGTTTTAGAGAAAGAGAATATGCAATGGACTTAATTGAAGACTATTGTGGAGCTAGATTAACTCACAGTGCTGTAAGAATCGGAGGAGTTCCTTTAGATTTACCATCAAATTGGACAGCTGATTGTTTATCATTTTTAGATGTTTTAGCTCAAGAGTTAAAAACTTATGAAGGTCTTTTAACAGAAAATAGAATCTGGAAAATGAGACTTGAAAATGTGGGAATCATTAGTCCAGAAATGGCAAAAGATTGGGGATGTTCAGGAATTGTTTTAAGAGGTTCTGGAATCAAATGGGATTTAAGAAAAGAGATGCCTTATGGTATTTATCCCGAACTTGATTTTGATGTTCCAGTTTCATATACTAATGACTCTTATGGAAGATACAAAATCTGTATAGCTGAAATGAGAGAATCTGCAAAAATTTTAAAACAGTTAGTTCCTATGTATGAAGCATCAGATACACAATTAATGGCTCACGCTCCAAATTATATTTCAGCTCCAAAAGAGCAAATCATGACTCAAAACTACTCTTTAATGCAACACTTTGTACTTGTAACTCAAGGTATGAGACCACCTGTTGGAGAAGTTTATGTGGCAACTGAATCACCAAAAGGTGAGTTAGGATATTTTGTAGTAAGTGATGGAAGTCCTTATGCATATAGAATGAAACTTAGAACTCCAAGTTTCCAACATACAGCGATTTTAGAAGAGTTATTAGTTGGATGCCAGTTAGCCGATGTGGTTACTATTATTGGTAATTTAAACATCGTTTTTGGCGAAATAGATAGATAGGAGAAGTTATGAAAAGATTTGATTTAAGACACTTAAAAAACGACTTCTACACAAGAATGTTAGAACTAATGGACAAACAAATAGCTCCTGAAGAAACAGCAATTATTATGTTTGAAATTGGTGATTTCTCAAATATTCAAAAATCAGCGGATGTGATTTATGAAGCTGGTTATACTTTAATGAATTCAATTAAATTTAATGAAGTTGATTGGACTTTAGTAGTAAAAAAAGTAAAACCAGAGCCAAGACCTGTGGTTGAAGAAAGTGCAAAAGATGAATAAAATCCAACAGATTTTAAATAGTGATTTTATAATCTCAATTGCTACTTTCCTTGAAGATGAAAAATTAAAAGATTCTATTGAACAAGCAGTAATTAATAATAATGCAAAATTTGTTTATATGCACCCAATTGATAATTTTAATTTAAAATCTTTTTATTCTCAACTAATTAAATATGAAGTTGGAAGTGAAGAGGGAATTATTGCTTTATTATTAAATAGTTTTGTCTCAAATAGTGATGAAAAAACTAAAACTTTTTTAGATGATTTAGACTTAGGTTATATTAGTGCTGAAAGTAGTGCTGGAGAAGAGGAGTTTGAAGAGGCTTTTGAAAACTCACAAAAATCTAAAGTTAAAACATTAATTATTGGAAATGACTTAATAAATCATCAAAGAGTAGAAAATATTGTTAAATTCTTAGCAATATTTAAAAAATATTCAGATTTTAACTTAGTTGTTCTAAATGAAGAATTAGAGAAAAAAATCGATTCTTGTAAAGATTCTGATTTAGAAGAGCTAGAAGAATTAAAATCATTTAATGGAACTTTAGTTTATAAATTAGATGGAAATTGTGATGAACTAATAGTTAGTCAAACTTTTGCGAATATAGCAAAAGTATCAAATGGTAATGAAGTTTTCGTAATATCTAAAAATGAAAAAATCAAAAGAGTATTAAAAATAGATGAAAACTTACATGGAACAATTGCAATTTTAAAAATAAATGAAGATATTTTTAATGGTTATAGATATAAACAAGTAAAAATTGAAAAGGTAGAAGCATAATGAGCGATATGATTACACTAACAATTGATGGTAAAAGTGTTCAAGCCAAAGATGGTGAATCAATTTTAAATGTAGCAAGGGCAAATGATGTATTTGTTCCTGCTGTTTGTTATTTAACAAGATGTTCACCAACACTTGCATGTAGATTATGTTTAGTTGAAGCAGATGGAAAACAAGTATATGGTTGTAACACTAAAGTTAAAGCTGATATGAACATTACAACAGTTACAGAAAATATTGAAAAAGAGCGAAGAGCTATAATGGAAGTTTACGATGTAAACCATCCATTACAATGTGGTGTTTGTGACCAAAGTGGAGAGTGTGAATTACAAAATTACTCTTTATATATGAAAGTTGATTCTCAATCTTATAGCATCAAAGATATTCACAGACCAGTTCAACATTGGGGAGTTATGAATTATGACCCAGCTTTATGTATCGTTTGTGAAAGATGTGTAACTGTATGTGAAGATATGGTTGGTTCAAATGCATTAAGTACGGTAAAAAGAGACTCTGATAATATTGATAAAGTATTTAAAGATGAGATGCCAAAAGATGCTTATGCTATGTGGAATAAACTTAATAAGTCACTTATTGGTTATGATGCAGACGCCTGTACAAATTGTGGAGAGTGTATTAGTGCTTGTCCTGTTGGGGCATTAGTTTCACATGATTTCCAATATACTTCAAATGCTTGGGAACTTAGAAAAATACCAGCTGCAAATCCTCACTCAAGTGATTGTGCATTTTTATATTATGATGTAAAACATGAATCAATAGACAAACACTCAACTAAAAAAATTTATAGAGTAAATAGCGAACCTCACTATTCAACGGTAAATGGAGCTGGAAGATTTGCTTATGATTTTGAAAATAAAGTAACTTCAAAAGATAAAGTTGCTTTTGAAAAAGCACTTGAAGCATTTAAAAAAGCAAAAAATATTAAGTTTAACTCTTATATCACAAATGAAGAAGCATTAATTTTACAAAAAATTGCTGAAAAAATGGGAGCAAATCTTGTAAATGAAGATGCGAGAAGATACCAAGAATTCTTAAAAAATTACTCTAAAACATCTGGAAAATCACTTTATTCATCAAAATTATCAGATGTTCATAATTCAAATTTTGTAATTTCTGTGGGTTCTTATTTAAAATCTGATTTACCAAATGCTAGATATGCCTTTAATAACTCAGTTTCAATGAATAAAGGTTCGGGTTTATATTTTCATCCTCTAGCTGATCCAATTATGGAAAAAATTGGTAAAAAAGGTAAAACAACAGAGTTTATCTACCATGATGCAATGGTTGAAGAATCGATTTTATATTTTATTTTATATAAATTTGCAAAAAATTTACCAGCTGAAGTTCAAGAATATATTGATTCATTTAAAGAGATGAAAACAAAAACTGTTACGGAAGATGTTAAAGAAACAGTTGTTGAAATAGTTGTTGATGAAGCAACAGGTGAAGAAAAAGAAGTTAAAAAACTTGTAACAAATAAAATTTCAAAAGAAGTGGAGTATGAATATACAAAACTTGTTGAAGCATTTGGAAAAAATGAAAAATTCCTTGATTTAGTTGATGAAATGTTAGCTAAAAAAGATTCTTTCTCTTTAATGGTTGGAGAAGACTTAATTACTCATCCAAATGCTGAAAATCTTGCAAAACTTTGTGGATTAGTTGATAAATTTACAGCTTTTGATGTAGTGATTATCCCATCTCAAACAAATACTTTAGGTGTTGCACAAATTTGTACATTATCAAAGGAAGAGTCGGGATTTAGCGTTGGTTATAATGTAAAAGCAGATTTTGAACTTTCAGCTTTAGGTGATGGAGATTTAGATATCCCAGCACTTAACCAACAAGAGGGAACTTATACAAATATTGATAAAAAAGTAATTCCTACAAATGCAGCAATAGGATTTAATGGTTATACATTAAACGAAATTGCAAATGAACTTTTAAATGAAGATGTTGAATATACAATAGAATATACTGCAAAACTTCCTATTGAAAAAGGTTACAAGGCTATTGCATTTGATGATTTACCAAATAAATTTGGAAATGACCAAGTTGAATATAGAGGTTATGACTTAACTTCAAATGAAACATTAACTCAAGATACAACAAAAGCAATAAGTATTGAAACAATATCGCTTGCAAGTGATGAAATTTTGATTTATAAAGCAAACCCAATTAATCAATTTAATGAATTTACAGCTATTTCACATGAATTTAAAGAAAATCTACAAGATGGAATTTTCTTCTCAAAAAAAGCTTTTGAAAAACTTGAATTAAATGAGGGTGATAAAGTTAAAGTGATTGCTAATAATCAAGAGTTAGAATTATTTGCTTATGTTGATATTCAAATAGATGGAGATATTCCTTATGTATCAACATTTATGAAAAATAGCCCATCAAATGTTTTATTTAATACTTATAGATTTAATAAAGCAAAAGTAATAAAGGTATAGTATGGAAACAAGTATCATATTAGAAACAATAATTAAAGTAGTAGTTGTTCTTGCCGTTTTTTCAGCACTTGCAGGTTTTACAACTTATATTGAAAGAAAAGTTTTAGCATTTATGCAAAGAAGATTAGGTCCAACAAATGTTGGTCCTTATGGGTTATTACAAATTGCAGCAGATGGAATTAAATTATTCTGTAAAGAGGATTTTATTCCAGCAAATGCAAATAGACCTATTTTTATGGTTGCACCATTAATTACAGCTGCAACTGCATTTATTGCAATGTCAGCAGTTCCTTTTTTCCCAGAATTTGAACTTTTTGGATATACAGTAAGACCAATTATTTCTGATATTAATGTTGGTGTTTTATTTGTAATGTCAGTTGGAGCAGTTGGACTTTATGGACCATTACTTGGTGGTATGAGTTCTGCAAATAAATGGGCATTACTAGGAGGTGCAAGAACTGCAATCCAACTTTTATCTTATGAGGTTGTATCAGGACTTTCACTTTTAGCACCACTTATGATGGTAGGAAGTTTATCTTTAATTGATATTAATAACTATCAATCGGGAGGAGTTAGTGACTGGATTATTTGGTCTCAACCATTAGCTTTCATATTATTCACAATTGCTGGATTTGCTGAAACAAATAGAACTCCATTTGACTTACTTGAGCATGAAGCTGAATTAGTTGCAGGTTATGCAACAGAGTATTCAGGTATGAGATGGGGTATGTTTTTTATTGGAGAATATGCGAACCTTTTTACAATTTCATTTTTAATTGCACTTATCTTTTTAGGTGGATTTAACGACCTATGGTTTATTCCAGGTGGACTTGCGATTGTATTAAAAGTTATGTGTTTGATTTTTGTTTTCTTATGGACAAGAGCTTCTTGGCCTCATATTAGACCTGATCAATTAATGTGGTTATGTTGGAAAATATTAATGCCACTTGCAGTACTAAACATTTTAGTTACTGGTTTTGTGATGATGTTTTAGGAGTTAAGATGGAACTAAAAGAATTTAAAAATAGAAATGTATCCGATGGATATGTAACAGTTCAAGAAGATAATTACCCTAAAACTTCTTGGGACTTATTTAAACAAGTGCTAACAAGATCTGTAAAAGGTGAACTTTTTGTTGGTATGAAAATCACTTTTGGAATAATGTATAAAGCATTATTTAAAGGTGAAATGGCAACGGTTCAATACCCAAAAGAAAAATTACCAATTGGTCCAAGATATAGAGCTGTACATAAACTTCTAAGACTTTTAGAGTCAGGTGAAGAGAGATGTATTGGTTGTGGACTTTGTGAGAAAATCTGTATAGCAAACTGTATTAGAATGGAAACAAAAATTGATGAAAATTCAAGAAAAGCAGTAACTCAATATACAATAAATATGGGAAGATGTATTTTCTGTGGATATTGTGCAGAAGTTTGTCCTGAACTTGCAATTGTTCATGGTGGAAGATATGAAAATTCAAGTGAACAAAGAGCTCACTTTTCACTTAAAGAAGATATTTTAACATCTGCAAATGGTTTAGGTGCACAACTTGAATTTGATGGATATGGTTCGGTGTCAAGCGATGCAGACAAAAAAATTAAAAAAACACCATTATCATACTAAGAGGAGTCTGAATGTTTGAAGTTATAGCTTTTATAATATTTTCTGTGTTAACTATTAGTATGTTTAGTATTTCAGTTTTAACAAACAATGCTTTATATGCATTAAGTTCACTTGCTGCTGGGATGATTTTTATTTCAGCATTTTTCTTTTTATTAAATGCAGATTTCCTAGGAGCCGTTCAAATTGTAGTTTATACAGGTGCAATTATGGCTTTATATGCATTTGGAATGATGTTTTTTGACTCATTATCAGAAGTAAAAGAGAAAATAAAAAATCCAAGATTAGTATTTTTACTTTCAGGAATGTTAGCAGTTATTGTAGTTATCGTATTTTTAGCTCCAGTTATTGGACAAAATATTGAAGCAAATTATCCAATTCACCCTGAATATGGAAATAGTGTTGATGTTGGATATGTGTTATTTACTAAATATTTATTAGCATTTGAACTTGCAGCTATTATGTTACTTGTTGCAATGGTTGGTGGAATTGTATTAGCAGGGAAAAAAATGAATGAATCATATTCAGAAATGAAAGAAGAAGAAATAGATGAAAAAATCAGACTTGATGAAGCATCTGAAAAGGATGTTAAATGACTCTTAATGCGTATTTAATACTTTCTACAATTCTATTTTGTATAGGTTTAATTGGTGTAATTAGAAGAAAAAATGTATTGATGTTATTCTTCTCTACGGAAATTATGTTAAATGCAGTAAATGTTGGATTTGCAGCTGTTTCAAAATTTCATGGAGATTTAACAGGACAAATGTTTGCATTTTTTATTATCGCAGTTGCAGCAAGTGAAGTTGCAATTGGACTTGGACTTTTAATTCTTTGGTATAAAAGAACAGGTTCTATTAACTTAGATGATATTGCTGGGATGAAAGGATAAGCATGGAAAAATATATATACATTGCACTTTTTGCTCCATTAGTAGGTTCTTTAGTTGCTGCTTTATTTTCAATGCAGCCAAAAACGCTATTTACAGGATGGTTTACATCTTTTATGTTAGCTGTTTCTATGTATGCATCTTTATATTTATTATATTTTGTTTACACAACAGATTTAACACTTCATGCAAATTTATTTGATTGGATTGTAATTGGAAATTTAAATATTCCTTTTGGTTTTGTTGTTGATGAAGTTAGTGTTGTAATGATGTCAGTAGTTACTGTTGTTTCAACTATGGTTCACATTCACTCGATTGGATATATGGATCACGATAAAGGATTTAATAGATATTTCTCTTATTTATCTGCTTTCGTTTTTTCAATGTTAGTTCTTGTAATGAGTGATAACTTCGCTGTTTTATTTATAGGATGGGAAGGGGTTGGAGTTTGTTCATGGTTATTAATTGGTTTTTGGTATCACAAAGAATCAGCAACATGGGCAGCAAATGAAGCTTTCATTATGAATAGAGTAGGGGATTTAGGTTTATTACTTGGGATGTTCTTAATTTATTGGCATATTGGAAGTTTACAATATGAAATCGTATTTGCTCAAGTTTCAACTTTAGAAAATAGCACTTTAGTTTGGATAGGTGTTTTATTATTTATTGGTGCAATGGGTAAATCAGCACAATTCCCACTTCATACATGGCTTGCAGATGCGATGGAAGGACCAACACCAGTTTCGGCTTTAATTCACGCTGCAACAATGGTAACAGCAGGAGTTTATTTAGTTATTAGAGCCAATGAACTTTATACTTTAATTCCAGAAGTTGGTTATGCAATAGCTGCTCTTGGAGCATTTGTAGCAATATTTGCAGCAACTATGGCTTTAGTAAACAACGATATGAAAAGAGTTATTGCTTATTCAACACTATCTCAACTTGGATATATGTTTGTTGCTGCTGGTCTTGGAGCTTATTGGGTTGCGCTTTTCCATTTAGCGGCACACGCTTTCTTTAAATCAGTATTATTCTTAGGTGCTGGAAATGTTATGCATGCAATGGATGATGAATTAGATATTAGAAAAATGGGTGCTTTACATAATAAAATGAAAGCAACTTCAATTATTATGACAATAGCATCTTTAGCGCTTGCTGGAATTTTCCCACTTGCTGGATTCTTCTCAAAAGATAAAATCTTAGAAGTTGCATTTAATGCTGATGCAGTAGTTTTATGGGCAATATTATGGATAACAGCTGGTTTAACAGCATTTTATTCATTTAGACTTGTTATGAAAATTTTCTTTGGAGAACAAAACTATTCAGATGATGAATTCCATCCACATGAAGCAAAAAGTTTTGTAATTGCAGCAATGATTCCACTTGCTGTTTTAGCTGTAATTGCTGGTTGGTTTGAACACTCATTTGTTGAATTTGTTACAAAAACTTTACCAACTTGGGAAGCTGAACATATTGCACATTCAACTTCTTGGATATTAATATTAGTTACAAGTGCCGTTGCTATCTTTGGTATTTTAGTAGCTGTATTCAAATATAAAAATGGAGGATTTGATAAATCTTGGGAAAATACAGCAATTTACAAATTGTTAAGTAACCAATATTTTATTCCAAAATTTTATGAGGTTGTTATTTCAAAACCATATCACGCATTTTCAGTTTGGGCATGGAAAGTAATAGAAATCAAATTAATTGATGCATCAGTTGATGGAATTGCACACTTTATTAATAAATTAGGTGTAAAAGCAAGACCAATTCAATCTGGTAATTTATCATCATCTTTAAAACTAATGACACTTGGACTAATTTTAGGATTAGTTTTTGCCTTAGTTTTATCAGTACTTTAAGGGGTTATGTATATGGAAAATATTTTATCTATGTTGATATTTTTCCCAGCAGCAGCTGCGATTGTTGGATTTTTGATAGACAAAGATGCTATGAGACAATATGGAGTTGTAGTTACTGTTGTTGAATTTGTATTATCACTTCTTCTTTGGTATCACTTTGATACAAGTGTTGCAGGAATGCAATTTGTTCAAAGTTTACCTCTTATAAGTACTTATGGAATTAATTATTTAGTTGGGGTTGATGGGGTTTCATTATTTTTAATTGTTATGATTACTTTTATGACAATGATTGCATTAATAGGATTAACTGAAAAAAAAGATGTTAAAAATCTAATTATCACAATGTTATTTTTAGAAATGACAATGGTTGGAGTTTTCGTATCTTTAGATTTAATTCTATTTTATGTTTTCTGGGAATTAACACTTATTCCAATGTTTTATGTTATTGGATTTTGGGGAGCAGAAAAAAGATTTTATGCGGCAATTAAATTTTTTTTATATACATTTACAGGTTCACTTGTAATGCTTATAGGGATTTTATATTTTGGATATATCTTTAATCAAACAACAGGAGTTTGGAGCTTTAGTTTAATAGAGTGGAATAGTGTAGTTCTTCCATTTGATGTTCAACTTTGGTTATTTATTGCCTTCTTCTTTGGATTTGCAGTAAAAGTTCCAATGTTCCCATTCCATACATGGCTTCCATTAGCACACGGACAAGCTCCAACTATTGGTTCTATTATGTTAGCGGCTGTTTTATTAAAAATGGAAACATATGGATTTATTAGATTTTCACTTCCACTATTTCCAGATGCAAGTGTTTATTTTGTAGGATTTATGGCTACTTTAGGACTTATTGCAATTATTTATACAGCTATGATTGCTTATGCACAAGAAGATATGAAACAGATGATTGCATACTCTTCAATCTCTCATATGGGAGTTATTACTCTTGGGGTATTTGCTTTAAATGTTGAGGGAATTTCAGGGGCTGTTTATTTAATGATAGGTCATGGTATTGTTTCTGGTGCTTTATTTATGAGTGTTGGTGTTTTATATGACAGAAGAAAAACAAAAATGATAAAAGAGTTTGGTGGATTAGCACATAATATGCCAATGTTTGCTCTTGTTTATGCAATTGTTTTAATGGCATCAATAGGATTACCTTTAACAATAGGATTTATCGGTGAGTTTTTATCTCTTTTAGGATTCTTTAAATACTCTCCAATTTTAACATTTATTGGAGCATTAACGATTGTTTTAAGTGCTGTTTATATGTTAGCAATGTACAAAAGAACATTTTTTGGGAAATTAGTAAAACCTGAAAATAAAAGTATGAAAGATATTTTTGGAAGAGAATTAGTTGCTCTTGGTTCATTGGTTGTTTTAATTATAGCATTAGGAATTTATCCAAAAGTAATATTAGACCCATTAAATACAACAGTAACTCAACTTACAAATGTAATGGAAATAAAAGCAGTTAATGAGGATACAAAAGCTAAATTAAAAGCTTTAAACTCTATCGGGGAGGTTAAATAATGCTTGAGCCTATAAATATAAATTTAGATAGTTTAAATCTAGGAACAATTGCACCTGTATCAATAGCAATTATTGGGGCTTTAGGAATTTTATTAACAGATATTTTTAATAAAAACAAACATAAGTCACTTTATGTAATTTTAGTTGTTTTATTTCTAATTTTTGACTTATTTACTCTTTTAGCTTTTAATGGTGAAGCTAGAGGTATGTTTGATTTAATGTTATTAGATGGGATAGCAATTTTATCTCAATGTATAATAATTGGCGGTTCAATTCTTTTTGTTTTTTTAGGATTATCAAAATTAAGACTTCAAGAGTTTAGATATGCTGAATATTTTGCTCTTTATTTATTAGCTGTTGCTGGTTTCCAGTTTATGGTAAGTTCAGATTCTTTGATTTTAATTTTTGTTGGGCTTGAAACATCATCTCTTGCAATTTATACGATGATTGCGATGCATAATAGAATGGTTTCAATTGAGGCTTCAATTAAATACTTTACAATGGGAGCATTAGCAGCTGCATTTTTTGTATTTGGTTCTATGATATTTTATGCAATAACTGGAACAGTTGAATTAGCGCAAATGGCTCAAGTTTTAACAGAAGATGGTTTTTTAACACATGATAATTATTCTAACTATGTTTTAGTTTTAGTTGGATTTGTATTTATGTTTGCAGCTATTGGATTTAAATTATCTTTATTCCCATACCATACTTGGGTTCCAGATGTTTATCAAGGTTCAACTTCAGCAATGGCTGGATTTTTATCTGTTATTCCTAAAATGGCAGGTTTTGTTGTAGCATTAAGATTTTTTGAGATATTTATTCATGCAAATGATATTATCATTCAAACTATGCTTTATGTAACAATTGTTCTAACAATGACAATACCAAATATAATTGCATTACAACAAAAAGATATTAAAAGAATGCTTGCTTATTCATCTATTTCAAATGCAGGTATGGCGATGGCTGCAATTGTAATTGGAACAAGTCAAGCAACAAATGCTCTATTTTTATATTGGATTTTATTTACAATTACTAACTTTGGTGCATTTGGTATGTTATGGCTTAATAGAGGAAAAGAGTTTAATGATTATGAATCTCCATATACATTTAAAAAATTCTCAGGATTAGCACAAATATCACCAATTACTGCTTCAATCTTAGGACTGTTTTTATTTGCTTTAACAGGGCTTCCACCATTTGCTCTATTTTGGGGTAAAATGTATTTAATAGCAAGTGCTGTTAATGCTGGACATATTGCTTTAGCAATCATTATTATTTTAAATTCTGCAATTGCTGCATATTATTATTTAAGACCAGTTTCATATATGTTCTTAAGAGATCCAGAAGCAGGAGCAAATACTAAATTTATGCAAAATGCAACAATTCCTACAAAATCAGTTGTTGGATTTGCTGTTTTTTTAACAATAATTTCTATTTTATTAATAGATCCGCTTTTAAATATAATCTCTACTTTTGTTTCAAATTCAGGGTTTTAACAATTAAAAATTCTAATCATTTATTATAAATGATTAGAATTTATTGTAAAATAAACCATGAAAAAATTTCTTATATTATTTTTCCTTTTATTTACTTTTTCATTTTCTAATTCATTGGGATTAACTAATACTGATATTATAATTCTAAAAAAAATTAAATCTTTAACAGATGATAATTACATGAAATATACATTAATGGCATTAGCAATTAAAGAGTCTTCAGTTGGAAAAAATTTGGTAAATCCAATAAGTAATGATTATGGACTTTTTCAATCAAATATAAAAAGTGTAATAAGAAGACAAAAAGTTCCAGATAATATGTTTAATAGAAGATATTTTTCTCAAAAACTTGTATATGATGTAGCTTTTTCAACTGCAAATGCAATTGTTGAGATAGATTTTTGGCGAAAAGTACATAAAGATAATTGGATAAAAATTTGGGCTAGTTATAATACAGGTTGGAAGTATGTAAGTAATGATGGTTTAAATTATGCAACTTCAGTATTTGATATAATAAAAAAACTCAAATTTGAATATAATCTCTAAAATCAAGCTTTCATAACCAAAAAATAAACCATAACTTGTTACAATCCCCCAAGAAAAAATCAAGGATAAAAATTTGAAAACTATAAGTGTTGCCCATTCACCAGATGCTGATGATATTTTTATGTATTATGCCATTAAGTTTGGTTGGGTAACTCCTAAAGATGCTAGATTTGAAAATATAGCTGATGATATAGAGAGTTTAAATCAAGCAACTCTAAAAGGCGAATATGATATTTGTGCAATCTCTTTTGCTTTATACCCATTTGTAAAAGATGATTATGCACTATTAAAAACAGCTGTCTCTTTTGGGCAAGGATATGGTCCAAAACTTATAAAGAAAAAAGGGACAGTTTTAAAGAAAAACTTTAAAGTAGCCCTTAGTGGAGAATTCACTACAAATGCTTTATTATTTAAAATTGCTTATCCAAATGCAAGAATTACTTATTTGAATTTTTTAGAAATTGAAGAAGCTGTTTTAAATGGAACAGTTGATGCAGGTGTTTTAATCCATGAATCAATTTTAACTTATAATCAAGAGTTAGAAGTTGAAAGAGAAATGTGGGATATTTGGGTTGAATTAAGTGGTGGAGATTTACCACTTCCCCTTGGCGGAATGTGTTTACGTCGTTCAATTCCTCTTCATGATGCAATAAATTATGAAAACACTTTAATAAAAGCAGTTGATGTTGCAAATAAAAATAGAAAAGTTCTATCAAAAATGCTTCTTGAAAAAGGTCTAATAAGAGTAAATGCTGAAACTTTAGATAAATATTTAGATTTATATGCAAATGATGATTCAGTAAAAATGAGTGATATTCAATATAAAGCTTTAGATAAATTATATGAATTAGGTTACAAAAATGGTTTTTATGAAAATCTTGTGAAGTCACAAGATTTTTTGATTCCATCTGAATATGAAGAGTTAAGAGCAAAATAATTAATGTTAAATAATATAAAAATAATAGATTTCAAAAAATACTCTTCAATTAAAATAGGACCTGTTTTAGAAGTTTTAGAGATAAATGAAATAGGTGATTATTGTGATTACCAAATTATTGGAAAGGCTAATAATCTATTAATTTCACCAAATACAAATAAAAAATTTGCAGTTTTGGGTGAAGCTTTTGATTATATAAAACAAGAGGGAAATTTACTTTATGTTGGTTGTGCTACAACTTCAGGTAAACTTCTTACATATACAAGAAATAATGATATAGCAAACTTAGAATTTTTAGCAAAACTTCCTGGAAACTTAGGTGGTTTGATAAAAATGAATGCGGGACTTAAATCTTGGGAAATGTTTAATTATATACATAGTATAAAAACAAAAGATGGTTATATAAAAAAAGAAGATGTGGATTTTTCATATAGAGAGACAAAAATAAACACAATAGTTTATGAAGTTGTTTTTAATATTGAATTTGGATTTTCTAAGGAAAAATTAAAAGAGTTCAATAAAATGAGAGATAATCAACCCCATGTTCCAAGTGCTGGGTCTTGTTTTAAAAACCCAAAGGGTGATTTTGCTGGAAGATTAATAGAAGCAGTTGGATTAAAAGGTATAAAACAAGGTGATATGAGTTTTTCTGAACAACATGCAAATTTTTTAGTAAATTATGGCAATGGTTCGTTTGAAGATGCAGTTTATTTAATAGAAGTTGCAAAGAAAAAAATAAAAGAAGAGTTTAGTATAGATATAGAAGAAGAGATTATTATTTACAAGTAAAATTAATTTATTTATGTTAGAATGCAAACTTTAAAAATAATGTAAGGTTTTTTAGTGAAGAATTTAGTAATAGTGGAGTCCCCAGCAAAAGCAAAAACAATATCGAAATTTTTGGGTAGTGATTATACAGTAATGGCCTCAATGGGTCATGTAAGAGACTTACCAAAATCTCAATTAGGGTTTGATCCAAATGATAACTTTAAACCAAAATATTTAGTTTCAACAGATAAGAAAAAAGTAATAAGTGATTTAAGAAAACATATTAATAAAGATACAACCATTTACCTAGCGGCCGATGAGGATAGGGAAGGGGAAGCTATCGCTTGGCACTTAATTCCTGCACTAAAAATCGAAAAAAATCCTATAAAAAGAATTGTATTCCACGAAATTACAAAAGATGCAATTTTAGCTGCACTTGCACATCCAAGAGATGTTGACCAACACTTAGTTGATGCTCAACAAGCAAGAAGAATTTTAGATAGAGCCGTTGGATATGAACTTTCACCACTTTTATGGAAAAAAGTAAGATATGGTTTAAGTGCGGGAAGAGTTCAATCAGTTGCAGTTCGAATCATAGTTGATAGAGAAAATGAAATTAGAGCCTTTATTCCAGAAGAGTATTGGAGAGTAAAAGCTGATTTTATGAATCCTGAATTAAAATCAGAACTAGCAAAAATCGATGGAAAAACTGCAAAAGTTTCAAATGAACAAGAAGCTTTAAAAATCGAAGCTTCTTTAAATCAAGGTATTTACAAACTTGTGGATATTGAAGAAAAAGAGAGTACTAGAAATCCAGCTGCTCCTTTTACAACTTCAACACTGCAACAAGAAGCAAGTAGAAAACTTGGACTTTCAGTAAAACAAACAATGATTGTTGCTCAACAACTTTATGAGGGAAATGTTGGAAATATTCCAGGTCATACGGGTGGTTTAATTACTTATATGAGAACAGACTCCTTAAATCTTTCAACAGTTGCTACAACTGCTGCAAAAGCTGTTATTGAAGAAGAGTATGGAAAAGAGTATTCACTTCCAAAACCAAGAGTTTACAAATCAAAAGCAAAAGGTGCTCAAGAGGCCCATGAAGCAATAAGACCTGTAAATTTAGCTTTAAAACCAAGTATGATTAAACCTTATGTTGAAAATATTCAATATAAACTTTATAGTTTAATTTGGAAAAGAACATTAGCAACTCAAATGGCAGTTGCAAAAATTGCAAATACAACTTATAAAATAGAAGCTGGGAAAAATAAAGAGTATGAATTTCAAGTAAAAGGGCAAAGAATTATTTTTGCTGGATTTATGAAAGCATATACAGAAGGTAGTGATAATCCAGAAGCTGCACTTGATAGTACTGAAAAGATTTTACCAAATATAGAAGTTGGAAAAATCTTAGAGTTAGAGAATTTAGAATCAGAACAAAATTTTACAAAACCACCAGCAAGATATACAGAAGCATCTTTGGTTAAAAAACTTGAAAGTGAAGGAATAGGACGTCCTTCAACTTATGCTCCAACAATTTCAACTATTCAAGCAAGGGAATATGTAACAAAAACAGAAGATAAAAAACTAATTCCAACACCAACAGGTGAAGTTGTAAATAGTTTTTTAGTTGATCATTTTTCTGATATTGTAGATTTAGGATTTACAGCAAAAATTGAAGAAGAGTTTGATGAAATTGCCATGGGAAAAATCGCTTGGGAAGAAGTGATGAAAGAGTTTTATGGAAATTTCAAAAAAACTATTGATGAAAAAGAGACAAGTGTAAATAAAGAAGATTATTTACAAGTGAGAGAAATAGGAATTGATCCAAAATCAGGGAAACCAGTAAGTGCTAGAGTTGGAAGATTTGGTCCATTTATTCAAATTGGAACAAAAGATGATGAAGAAAAACCAAAATTTGTAGCAATTCCAGACCATTTAAATATGGATACAATTACATTTGACGAAGCTATGTTTTTATTTACTCTTCCAAGAGTTGTTGGAGTTGATAAAAATGGTGATGAAATTAAAGCAAATATTGGAAGATTTGGACCATATTTACAAGTTAAAACAAAATATTATTCATTAAAAATTGATGATCCTTATACTGTTGATTTAAATAGAGCTTTAGAGATTATAAAAGATTTAGATGAAGCAAAAGAGAAATCAACTATTAAATCATTTGATAAAGAAAAAATTCAAATTTTAATAGGTCAATATGGACCATATATTAAACAAGGTAGAAAAAACTTTAAGATTCCAAAGGGAACTGAAGCAAATGATTTAACACTTGAACAGTGTCTTGAAATCATTGCAAAAGATGCAAAATCTCCAAAAGCTGGAGCAACTAAAAAAGTAGCTACAAAAAAAGAACCTGCAGCTAAAAAAACGACAACTAAAAAAACTACTACAAAAAAGAGTGCTAAGTAATAAATTATGAAAATTGGCATTTTATCGGATAGTCACCTAAAAAGTGACTATACCAAAGAAGTTATTGATTTTTTAAAAGAGATAGATAGTGAATATTTAGTTCATGCAGGTGATTTATGTATAGAAAAAAATCTTGAACATTTAGAAAATTCAGGGTTAAAATATATTGCAGTATTTGGTAATAATGATAGAAATTTATTACAAATAGCCTCTAAATATAATATAAAACAAGAACCTTACTTTTTTAAAATTAAAGATGTAAGTTTTAAACTTATGCATTTACCTTATCATTTAACCCCTGATAGTGATGTAATTATTTTTGGTCATACACATATTTTTGAATGTGACTACAAAAATAAAACTTTATTTTTAAATCCAGGTGAAGTTTGTGCTAGGGAAAAACCATTGATTGAGTGCTTACAACTAGAGATTAATGAAAATGAGTATATAATCACGCGTTTTTTTAAAAATATAAATGAAAAAAATTTTACAAAAGAAGAGATAAAATATGAAAGATAAGAATGAGATTTTTTTATGTGCTATTTGCAATATAGAGAGTGGAACATGTAATGAAGACTGTAAATTCTGTACACAAAGTGTAAAATATAAAGCAGATATTCAAAGATATAAACAAAAAGAGATAGCTCAAATTGTTGAAGAAGCAAAAAGAGCAAGGGCAAATAATGCAAATGGTTTTTGTTTAGTAACTGCTGGAAAAGGGTTAACTCCAAAAAGATTAGAGTATGTTTGTGAAGCAGCACGTGCTATTAAAAAAGAGGGATTGGGATTAATTTTAATCGCATGTAATGGAATCGCAACTGTTGAAGATTTACAAGCTTTAAAAGATGCAGGTGTTGACGCTTATAATCACAACTTAGAAACAGCAAGAGATTTTTATGATGAGATTTGTACAACTCATCCTTGGGATGATAGATACCAAACTTGTTTAAATGTAAAAGAGGTTGGTTTAAGACTTGTATGTGGTGGAATTTTTGGAATGGGTGAAACTCAAGAACAAAGAATTTCAATGCTTGAATCAATTGCATCTTTAGAGCCTATGAATGTTCCTTTAAACTTTTTCCATCCAAATGAAGCTTTACCAATTGTAAAAAATACAATTACAAGAGAAGAGGCTTTTGAGCTTATAACACTTGCAAGAAAGACGATTCCAAATGCAATGAAAATTATGGTTGCAGGTGGACGAGAAGTTATGTTTGGTGATGAGCAATATAAAATTTTTGAAAAAGGTGCAAATGCATTTGTTATTGGAGATTATTTAACAACACAAGGAAAAACACCTGCTGATGATATTGCTGAACTTGAAAAACATGGGTATAAAATAAAAAGAGAAAGAGATTAAATAAAAGATGTGAAGATTATATCTCTTCACATCTTTTTAAATTTCAAAAAAATATAGTATTACTTAATTTTTTTTAGAAATAGTAATAATTTCGTCTTTATATTCCACATCGAATTTTGATGGTTTATCAATTAATTCAATAGCAATTCTAAAATATCCCTCTTTTTTATGATTCCCAACAGCAACTTTTTTGAAACTTTTTGATTCTAAAGTATCAGTTTTTGTGTTAAATTCAATTTGAGCTTTATAATCGATAATAAGTTTATTTTCTTTATCTATAGAGAATTTTTTTGAAACAGGATGAGTTGTGTGTATTATTAATTTATTATCATTAAATTCAAGTTTAATAAATGGTAATATATTTTTAGTTAATAATGACTCATCTTCTGCTGCATCAGCTCTTGGTTTTACATAAACCACTTGAGTTGGTTCAGTTGTTTTTTGAACCTCTTTTTTCACTAACTCTTTAGCTTTTTGTTCAGTTTGTTTTTGAGTTTTTTGAATTAGACTATCAACTTCTTTTTTAGAATATGATTTTTCTTCAGGAGTTGGAGCAACTTTATTTTCTTCAACTTTATTTTTATTCTCACTTTGACCAGATACATTTGACATTTTCTCTTGCATCTCTTTAATATATGGCGTATCTTCCATAGATTTTTTTACAGCTTTTTCATCCATTTCTACAATTTTACCAACCTCTTCTTCAAAGACATTCGTAACTTCAAAAGGATTTTCTCTTGCACTTAAGCTTAAGGCTAAAATAGATGTTAATGTAAATAAAAATAAAGTTTTCATTCTTCAGGCTCCAAGTTTTTTAATTCAAAATACTCTTTTTGTAAATAAGCATTCTCTTTCTGCAATCTCAAAATTTCACTTTCGAGATACTCTTTTTTATATTTCAATGAATTATAAACTTGTAAAGAGTTATCCCCAAAGAGAATATTTGTTGCGTGATATGAAAGATAAACGGTGAGTGCTATTGAAAATAGCACTACTAAAATAAATTTATTATATGCACGCATTTTTTGCTTCATTAATCATTATTATTTTTTAAAAGGTTCTTTTCCTAAATATTCAGCATAACCAATTTCCGCACCGATTTCAAGAAGTCTGTTATATTTTGCAATTCTATCACTTCTTGCAGTTGAACCAGTTTTAATTTGACCACAATTTAAAGCAACGGCAAAATCAGCGATAAATGCATCTTCAGATTCACCAGATCTGTGAGACATAACACAGTTGTAGTTATTTCTTTGTGCAAGTCTGATTGTTTGCATAGTTTCAGAAACTGAACCAATTTGGTTTGGTTTAATTAAAATTGCATTTGCAATTCCTTTTTTAATACCTTCAGCTAAAATTGAAGCGTTAGTTACAAATAAATCATCTCCAACTAATTGAACTTTATCTCCTAAAGTTTCAGTTAATATTTTCCATCCATCCCAGTCATCTTCACTTAAACCATCTTCAATTGAAACGATTGGATATTTTGAACATAAATCAGCATAATAAGCTACTAATTCAGCAGATGTTAATTCTCTGTTTTCAGATTTTAATACATATTTACCAGCATCGTTAATTAATTCAGAAGCAGCAACATCAAGTGCAATAGCAACTTGTTCACCAGCTTTATATCCAGCTTTTTCAATAGCTGTCATAATAACTGTAATTGGTTCTTCGTTTGATTTTAAGTTTGGAGCAAATCCACCCTCATCACCAACTGCTGTACTTTCACCCATAGAGTCAATAACTTTTTTTAAGTGTTGATAAATTTCAGCAACAGCTCTTAATCCCTCGTTGAAGTTTTCAAAACCAACAGGCATAATCATGTACTCTTGGAAATCAACAGAGTTATTTGCATGCTCTCCACCATTAATGATATTAAACATAGGAACAGGCATAGTCATAGCATTTGCTCCACCTAAATATCTATATAATGGGATTTGTAAAGAATTAGCTGCTGCTCTTGCTACTGCCATTGAAACACCTAAAACAGCATTTGCTCCAAGATTTGAATAGTTATGAGTTCCATCAATATCTTTCATAGTTGCATCAACTTCAGCTTGATTAAATGGACTTAAACCAATTAATTCATTTGCAATAGTTGTATTTACATTTTCAACAGCTTTTAAAACACCTTTTCCTAAAAATCTATTATCACCATCTCTTAGTTCTAAAGCTTCTCTTTTTCCAGTACTAGCTCCACTTGGAACTATTGCACTACCTTTTGTGCCATCACTTAATATTACAGTTGCTCTTACAGTTGGATTTCCTCTTGAATCTAATACTTCATCAGCATATACATTATCGATAAATACCACTTAGGTCTCCTATTTTCATAATTTGTATAGATTATAGCTAAAATAAATTTGTTGTTTGCTTTTTTAATATTTTTAAGAGTTTATTTTGAGGGATTTTTATCAAAGGAAGAGATTTCCTTTGAATTTTTATTTTTTAATCGTCTAAATCAGCTGCATCTTCGGCATCATCAACACTTGCGCCAATTAAAGCATCATTAATACCCATTGAATTTAAGATTTTATTTTCAATTTCTTTTGCGATTTCTGGATTATCTTTTAAGAATACTTTTGAGTTTTCTCTTCCTTGACCAATTTTTGAATCACCATAAGAGAACCATGCTCCAGCTTTATCAACAATATCAAGTTTAACACCGTAATCTACAAGTTCACCAGTTTTAGAGATTCCTTCTCCAAACATAATGTCAAATTCTGCTTGTTTAAATGGAGCTGCAACTTTGTTTTTTACAACTTTTACTTTTACTCTATTTCCAATTGAATTTTCACCTTGTTTAAGTGTTGCAATTCTTCTAATATCAAGTCTAACTGAAGAGTAGAATTTAAGTGCATTTCCACCAGTTGTTGTTTCTGGACTTCCGTATCCTGTCATTCCAATTTTCATTCTTATTTGGTTAATAAAAATAACTGTACAGTTCATTTTATTTAATAAACCAGTAATTTTTCTAAGAGCTTTTGACATAAGTCTTGCTTGAACACCAACTTGTTGGTCATCCATATCACCATCAATTTCAACTTTTGGAGTTAATGCTGCAACTGAGTCAATTACAACTAAATCAACAGCTCCACTTCTAATAACTGTTTCAAGTATCTCTAAAGCTTGTTCACCAAAATCAGGTTGAGAAACTAGTAAGTTATCTGTATCAACACCTAAGTTTTTTGCATAACCAACATCTAAAGCATGTTCCGCATCAATAAACGCACAAACTCCACCAGCTTTTTGAGCTTCTGCAATTGCATGAAGAGTAAGAGTTGTTTTACCTGAAGATTCAGGTCCATAAATCTCAATAACTCTTCCTTTTGGAAGACCTCCAACACCAAGGGCTAAATCTAATCCTAAAGAACCTGTACTAATTGTTTCAGTTGGAACTACAACTTTATCTCCAAGTCTAATTAGAGTACCTTTTCCAAATGTTTTGTCTATTTGTTTAATCGCTAATTCTAATGATTTTTTTTGATTCTCATCCATATTATTTCCTATGTTGATTTGTTTTGTTAAATTTTATGTTGGAAGTTTAGCAGGTTTTTTTTAAAGCCTTAATTTTTATTACAAATTGTAAT
>JAQUIV010000124.1 GCA_028681275.1 Aliarcobacter sp. | reverse complement strand
ATTAAAAAATAAGGGATAATATGCCTATAGAAATAAATCAAACTGTTAAAATAATGTTTGAAGTAAGAGTTGATGGAGTTTTAGTTGATGGAAGTAGAAGTAATAAACCATTTGAATTTCAATTTGGTGTTGGACAAGTAATTGCAGGACTTGAAAAAAGAATTATAAATATGAAAGCAGGAGAAGCTACTCAATTTATAGTTCCAGCTGCTGAAGCTTATGGAAAATATGATCCAAATGCAATTCAGACTCTTCCAATCAAACAATTTGAAGGAATTGATGATTTAAAAGTTGGTCTTCAAATTCAAGCTCAAGATGAAAATGACCAACCAATCCAATTTATTGTAAAAGAGATTAATGAAACAGAAGTAACAGTTGATTTTAATCATCCTCTTGCTGGAAAAGATTTAGAGTATAAAATAAAAATAGATTCACTTTTGTAAATGATTTTTCCTCATGAATAGCCATTTAATAGCAATAATATCAAATATAATTTATTAAGCTATACTGACTGTTATATCTTAATAAAAGGAAGCAAAATGGCAAAAGGTAAAGATGTTCAAAAAGCAGTAAAAAAAGCACCTGCAAAATCAATGAAAGAAAAAAAAGCTGAAAAATCAGCTAAAAAAAATTCTAAATAAAGAGATTTTTATCTCTTTATTTTATATACAAATTCAAAATATCTATTAACTGATTTCTTTCAAATGGTTTACTCAAATAATTATCCATTCCTTCATCTATATATTTTTCTCTGTCACCATTAATAGTGTTTGCAGTTAAAGCAATTATTGGTGTATATCTTTGAATCTCTTTTTCATATTCTCTAATAAGTTTTAATGCTGTTAATCCATCCATAACTGGCATATTAATATCTAAAAATATCAAATCAAACTTTTCATTTTGATATTTTTCCACAGCTAATTGACCATTTTCAACAATAGTCACATCAAAACCTAATTTCTGTAAAATGATTTTTATTAACAACTGATTATTTGGATTATCTTCTGCAACCAAAATTTTTCCACTAAAATTCTCTTTGGATTCAATTTTGTTTTCAGCTTTTTGAGCATCTTTTTCAATTAGTTTTGATTCAGCAATAATATTAAATACTTTAGAACCATAAATAGGCACATCTAAAAAATAATCCATTAAAGGTTTCATTTTATTATTGTTATTTATTTTGTCTATATTTCCCACATAAACAACTGGGCATTTGAATTTATTTTTTCTTCTTGATAATTTTTCATAAAATTCAGGGTCACCAAAACAGAATATCAAATCCATTTTTTCACAGCTCTCAATATCTTCATCATCTTGGTGAATTCTCCCAAAATACTTAACAGTATTTATTAAATGATTTCTAATATTTTCAGGATCAGCCATAATATTACAAATTGCAAAATCATATTTTAATTTATTAACATCTATGGTACTAATATCTTGAACTACTAAATCTAAATCAAAATAAAATAGACTTCCTTCATTTTCTTTACTAACAAGTTTTATTTCAGAACCTAACATTTTGATTATATTTAAACTAATAGCTAATCCTAAACCAGTACCACCATATTTTCTTGAAATAGTCCCATCTGCTTGAGAAAAAGGCTCAAATATATTTTTTTGATTTTCTAATGAAATTCCAATTCCTTCATCTTTTACTGAAAATCGAACACTAGCTGTATTTTCATTTAGATTTAAAAGTTTTACATCAAATGTAACCTTTTTATTTTCAGGAGTAAATTTAATAGCATTACTTATAATATTTGAAAGAACTTGTTTTAATCTAGTTTCATCACTAAATACAAAATTTGGAATACTTTCATCTAAAGTATATAAAAATCTAATATTTTTTTGTTTAGTATTTACGGCATATAATTGAACGATTTGATCTAATAAATCTTTTAAATCAAAATTAGTTTTTGAAATCTCATATTTACCACTCTCTATTTTTGAGATATCAAGAATATCATTGATAATATTTAACAAAGCCTTTGCACTTTTAGAGATAATTTCTGCTTTTTCCTTATTTTCCGTTTCCATATTTGAATTTGATAAAATATCTGAAAATCCAATAATCGCATTTAATGGTGTTCTTATTTCATGGCTCATATTTGCTAAAAATTGAGATTTTGTCTCATTTGCTTTTAATGCTTCTTCTTCTGATTTTTTTGCTTTTAAAGTTATATTTTCTAACTCTCTATTTTTTTTAACTATTTGTCTAATTACTAAAAATCCCAATAAAACAATAACTATCATTATAATATATGTAAAAATATACTCAAGATTTTTATAATACTCTTTTTCTTTTTCAATATTTTTTTCTAATATAGTTATATTTTTTTTACTGTCATACAATAATCTATTTGAATTTTCTTTCATTCTAATAAATAAAGTCGGAACTTGTTTGAAAAAAAGTTCTACTTTAAATGAATCATTTTTATATACATCATTTTCAAGAATATCTGCACTTGATGCTTCTGAAATCAAGATTTTCATTTTCATAATCTCATGCATTTCAGAAATTTTTTCTCTTAATTCATCCAACTTGGGAATTAAATCTATTGCTTCAAAAACCAATTTTTTATCATCAGCTTTAAAATATATTTCATCAATTACTGAATTTGCTTCTATAAGATTTAATTTAATGTGGCTTTTTAAAACTCCACCTTTTTCTAATATTTCTAGTGCACCTAAAATATCTTGAATCTCTTTTTCGATTTCATTTTGAATAGGCTCAATAGCTCTAAGTTTTGTTACTATTCCCATTTTATAAAAATTAGCTTCTATTAAACTAATCTCTTTTAAGATATATTCACCAATTTTATATCTTGAATATTCATTTTTTACGCTACTGTCCAAATTATTTCGTATATTTGAAAATACATTGTGAATAATAATAATTCCTAAATATCCAATTATAAAAGCAAATAATAAAACTATTAAAGCTTTAAAAATTGCACTATTTTTGAACATCTAAAAAACTACCTTATCAAAGTTTTTCATATCTTCATCGTCAAGAAAACCATATTTTTTAAATACTTCTCTTCCTTCAATAGAAGAAGCATAATCCATAAATTTTTTACTTAACTCTTTATTTTTAGAAGTACTTAAAAGATTAAATACTAATTTTGCTTTATCTGAATATTTATCTTCTAAAACAATAGCTTCTACAAACTCTTTATTATCATCCCAAAAAGTTGTTGCATGCCAATTTAAAACCAAATCAGCTTCTCCACTTTTGATAGAATTTATCAAATTTCTTGAATCAGGAACTAAATAAAGAGAATTTGATATTGCTTTTTCATATAGGTCAAATTTTGTTAAAAGTTTTTTAGTTGCATCACCAATGCTTCCACTTTGTTCATTTCCTAAAACCACATTTAATTTTTCATTTGTTAATTCATCTAAAGAGGCTTTTACATTTTTAGGATTTCCTTTTTTTACAACCAATGATAATTTGTTATAACCTACAAATTTACCATCTAATAATAATCCCTCTTTTAACAATTTATCTCTATATGATACAGAACCAGGAAGATAAAGGTCTCCAACTTGACTTGATTTTGCACTATCATATAAATCTTGGCTTCCACCTTGTAATATTTTTATAGTGCAATTATTTGCTTTTTCGAAGTTTTTAGCCAGTTCATTTACTGGTTTAACCATAGTAATTCCCACATAAAAAAGTAGCTCATTTTTTGACTCTGCATGAACAACTGTACTTAAAAACAAAATAACTACAACTAAGCCTTTTAATAACTTCATAAAAACCCTTTTTTATTTTGATTATAACAGATTTTAGATAAAGAGAAATAGCTAAGAATCGATGATTTGATACTTTTTTAGGTGAAGAATAGAGTGTTTTAGGAAATTTGATTTTGGTGAGATTGGGATAAAAGGGAATGAAGGTTTAAAAAGTTGTAAGATGGAAGGGGAAAGTTGCCTGTCCCCTTTATTTAATATGAAATATAATACCAATTCTTTTCAATAAATTTTATTTTTAATTTTGCATCATCATATCTTTTAGGGTCTCCACCATCAGCAACATATAAAAACCCTGAATAATTATCTTTAAATCCAATAAAATTATAAAATAATATATAAGTCTTATTTTCAATTTTTTCAATTGTTATTCTATTCTCAGTCGTAATATTTGGATATTCATTTGAAATGTTTACTGAACATATATTTCTATTATCAGACCTATCTACACAAATTCCATCTACTGGAAATTTTTTGTTATTTAAAATTTCAGTTACTATTTTATTATATATCTCTTTATTTTTTGAAAATTTTAAATTTTGTTTAAACTCACCAATTGTAATAAAAACCATAATTAAAATAGTAACTGCATTAATACATATAGGAATAAAACTTTTCCATCCAATCTTTTTAAACTTTAATAAACAAGTTAAACTAGCTATTAATACAATTAAATACAATACAATTATTATTAAAAATAAAAACCCTAATAAAACAGAATCAGCTAAATTAGGAGAATCTGTTGGTTCAAAAATAAATATAAATAAAATTAACAAAGAAAAAATTATAGAAAATCTGAATCTCCACTTTATTTCATCAAACATAAAATTCCTTAAAAAAATAAAGCCCCATCAAAACTTGACGGGGCTTT
>JAQUIV010000024.1 GCA_028681275.1 Aliarcobacter sp. | reverse complement strand
TCTTGTTTTATTTCAGTTGTATTTTCATAATCTAAATTAAAATTATACATTGAAGCTAATTTTTCTATTGTTTCTGGATATGATAACTTTTCATACTCCATTACAAATTTTATAGAATCTCCACCTACTCCACATCCAAAACAGTGATATATTTGTTTTGCTGGACTTACTACAAATGAAGGTGTTGTTTCTCCGTGAAAAGGACAGCACGCTTTAAAATTTGCACCTGCTTTTTTCAATTCTAAAAATTGAGAGATTACATCAACAACATCAAGATGGTTTTTAAGATTTTCAATTGATTCTTTTTTTATCATGTGAGGATTATATCCTTTTATTATTTTATATGAACTTTTATGTTAGTATGCAGACTCAACTATACAAAATAATTAAGGTTTTTACTTGGATAATATAATATTAGAATATAGAGATCCCTTATTTGGAATAATACTACTTGTAGCACTAGTTTTTTTAATATCTTTCATCACTTATTCATTTAGCATTTATAAAGAAAAAAACGCAAGAAAAGATTATAGAGAACTATCTTTACGATTTGAATTAGGTAAATTAAAAGAAGAAGATTATGTACATTTATACAAAACTTATAATCTTCCATTTGACTCAATTTTACTTTTAGCTTCATCTTTTTTACATAAAGGTGATTATAACAAAGCTATCTCTGTTTATTTAACTCTACTTGAACATGTAAATGATAGGGTAAAAAAAGAAGAATTACTTGAACTTTTAGGAACTACTTATTTTAGAGGTGGTTTTTTACAAAGATCAAAAGAAATATTTTTAAGAATTTTAAAATTTTCACCAAGAAATAAAAATGCACTATCTCATCTTCTGTTAGTTTATGAAAAGTTAAAAGATTTTAAAAAAGCAAAAGAGATAACTACTTCTTTAGAAGAACTAGATGTAGATATGAGCTCAGATAAAATCTATTTAGACTCATTAATTATTTTAAATGATTCTGTATTATCTTATGACAAAAGAACTGAACTTCTATATGAAATTTTTAAAGAACATAAAATAATTGAAAGAATATTTATCTCTTTTTTAATTCAATTTAATAAACCATTTTTTTGGGAACATGTTAAAGAGTTTGATTGTTCTAAATATACTGATGTTATGTGGTATTTGAATTTCGATGATATTAATTTTGATAAAGTTGTAGAAAATCAATTTTTAGTTGAAGTTTACAATGCAAAAGGATATTTAAACAGTTTAAATCACAGTGGTGACTTTGACTTTGATATTCTTATTTTATTAAATCAACACGAACATAAAATAAATGCTTCATTAGATTTTGAATTTATTTGTTCATCATGTAAACATTCTCATCCTATTTTCGATACGAGATGTCCACATTGTCATAATATTTTAACTTTAAATGTAAAACATAGACTTACCAAATCTTTTTATACAAGTAATCAATCTTTACAATAGTGTGAATACAACACTTTCATAATAAAAGATGTGATATACTTGCGAGACTTTAAAAAATTAAAAAAGGAAATATATGAGTGATTATTCAAAATTAGAAAAGTGTTTGGATTATCAGTTTAAAAACAAAGACCTGATAATCGAAGCACTTACACATAAAAGTTATAAAAAACCTTATAACAATGAAAGATTAGAATTTTTAGGAGATGCTGTTTTAAACTTGATTGTTGGGGAGTATTTATTTGTAAAATTCCCAAAATCAAATGAAGGTGAACTATCAAAAATAAGAGCATCACTTGTAAATGAAACTGGATTTACAAGACTTGCAAATGAGATAAAACTTGGTGATTTTATCTATATTTCAACGGCAGAAGAGAGAAATAAAGGAAGAACAAAAGCTTCTATTTTATCAGATGCCTTTGAAGCAATCATGGGGGCTATTTATTTAGAATCTGGTCTTGATACTTTAAAACCAATTATTTTAGATTTACTTGAAAAATCTTATGACAAAATTAATCTTGATGTTTTATTTAGTGATTATAAAACTGCTTTACAAGAGATAACTCAAGCAAAATTTGCTTCAATTCCTGAATATAAAATTGAAGGTTCTTATGGACCTGACCATAAAAAAGAGTTTGAAGTATCAATTTGGATTGATGGTGTTAATTATGGAAGTGCAAGTGGGAAAAGTAAAAAATTAGCTCAACAAGCAGTAGCTAAAATAGCAATTGAAAAACTAAAAGAGGACTAAAACTAAATGAATACTTTTGGACATAGATTTAGATTTACAACTTTTGGTGAATCACATGGGAAAGCTCTTGGATGTATTGTTGATGGAGTTCCTGCTGGAATAAAGATTGATGAAGAGTTCATTCAAAGTGAAATGGATAGAAGAAAACCTGGTCAAAATAAATATGCTACATCAAGAAAAGAAGGTGATGTTGTAGAGATTTTATCTGGTGTTTTTGAAGGAGTTACTACTGGAACTTCAATTTCAATGGTTATTTTTAATGAAAATCAAAAAAGTAGTGATTATTCAAATGTAAAAGATTTATTTAGACCTGGTCATGCTGATTTTACTTATTTTAATAAATATGGAATCAGAGATTACAGAGGTGGAGGAAGAAGTAGTGCTAGAGAAACAGCAGCAAGGGTTGCAGCAGGTGCTATTGCTAAACTTATGTTAAATGAATTAGATATAAAAATTCAAAGTGGTATTTGTGAAATAGATGGAATAAAAGCAAATAAATATGATTTTTCAAAGGTTAGTGAATCTGAAATTTTTGCGCTTGATAATGAAGTTGAACAAGCTCAAAAAGATGCAATTTTAGAAGCAAAAAACTCGCATAATAGTGTTGGTGGAGTTGCTCTTGTAAATGTAAAAAATGCTCCAATAGGACTTGGTGAACCTTTATATTTTAAATTAGATTCTCAAATAGCAAATGCAATGATGGGAATAAATGCTGTAAAAGCTGTTGAAATTGGAGATGGGATTTTAGCTTCACAAGTAAAAGGTTATGATAATAATGACCAAATAAGAAAAACTGGTTTTAAAACAAATCACAGTGGTGGAATTTTAGGTGGTATCTCAAATGGTGATGATATAAATGTAAAAGTTTATTTCAAAGCTACTCCATCTATTTTTATAGAACAAGAAACAATAGATACAGCTAATAATGAAGTAAATTGCCAACTAAAAGGAAGACATGACCCATGTGTTGCAGTTAGAGGAAGTGTTGTAGCTGAATCTATGATGGCTTTAGTTCTTGCAGATATGCTTTTATTAAATATGTCGTCTAAAATGGAAAATGTTAAGAAGGTTTACTCTAAATAAAGATTTATTTAAAGTTTTTTATATATACTTTCAACTTAAAGCAACTCTTTGGTCAAGGGTTGCTTTTTTTATTTATAATGATGTTTTAATTTAAAATTGTATCCAATGCTTTTTTAGCATTTGGCCATCTATTATTTGCATTTAACATAACCATTAATATATCTTGTTCACCTTTTTTTGCTCTTGCAATTAAACAAGCTCCTGCTTTATTTGTATAACCTGTTTTAATACCAACAACATAAGGATCAAATCTTAATAGTTTATTACTTGATGAAACAACATATTTTTTGTTTGTATTTATAGCTGAGAAAGAGTATTTATCTAACTTAACAATAGCGTTAAATGTTGGATTTTTTATTGCATATTCTGAAAGCATTAATAAATCTTTTGCTGTTGTTTTATGATTTCCCGTATCAAAACCACATGGATTAGTAAAATTTGTATTTTTCATACCTAGATTTCTAGCTTTAATATTCATCATATTTACAAAAAGTTGTTTATTACCTTTTCCAAGATATATTGCAATTGCATTTGCAGCATCATTTGCAGATTTAATTAACGCAGCATTTACTAAATCTCTCAAATAAAAAGTTTCTCCCACTTGAAAATCTGCAATAGTTGGTTCAACTTTTTTCATTTCAGCAGTAATAGTAACCACACTATTCATTTTTCCACTTTCAATAGCAAGAATAGCTGTCATAATTTTTGTTAAACTAGCAGGTCTTAGTACTTGATTTTCATCTTTGCTGAATATTAATTTTTTATTGTTCAAATCTTTAATTATAATTGAATCTAAATCTTTTTCAATCTTGTGAAAAACATCTGAACTATTTGAAAATCCTAAAGTAGGAATAAACATAAAACATAAAATAGCAAATAAAAATCTCATACTACACCCTATTTGAAAAATAAATTTAATAAAACTTGGATTATACAATAAGTAAACTAATATTAAATAAAAGTTTATATAATAATATTTATTATAATTGTTTATCTAAATTAAAGTTTACTCAAAGATCCTTCTTCAATAAAAATCTTCACTTCTTGACCAGGGTTTAATCCGTATAAACTTTGTTTACTATCTGTTTCATTTATTTTTTGGTCATCTCTTTTATCTACTTCTTTTTTAGATAAATCAATTCCAACATAATTATCTTTCATTAACCAAGCTTTTATATCTCTTGATTCATACTCTTCACCCTCAATTGTACAATTAATTTTTAGAATTTTTGTATTAGCAACATATTTATCTGTTGATTTTGCTTCTCCTAAAATTCTACAATTATCAGTACCTAAAATAATAGGAGTTGAATCATTATTTAAACTTTTAACACCTGAAATTAACTTTGCAGATGTATATTGTAAAGGTTTTATAACATACTCGCCATTTTTTTTAATTATATCAATACTATATTTTGGTCCAGTATCTACTTGTTTTGAAGAACATCCAGCTATTAAAAAACCTACTGCCACTAACGAAACTATTTTTAACATTCCTAATTTCCTTTATAATTTATATAAAATTTATTTTTGGCGCATTATATCAAATAATATATTATTACTTCTTCAAATCTCTCTTTTTAACTCTTCAAGTCTTGCTATTCTATCTTGTGTAGTTGGATGGGTTCTAAATAAACCACCAAATGATGATTTTAATCCTGAAAATGGATTAATAATAAACATATGAGCCGTTTGTTCTGTTGCATTGTGTATTTGATGTCCACTTCTTGCATAATTTTCTAGTTTTGCCAAAGCACTTTGAAGACCAGCTGGATTTCCAGTCATTCTAGCAGCTCCCTCATCAGCTATAAACTCCCTACTTCTACTTACTGCCATTTGAATAATTGAAGCAGCCAGCGGCAATAAAATAGCCATAACTATCATCATAATTGGATTTGAGCTTTGTCTATCATTGCTATTATTAAACATAGCTCCAAATTGCATCATGTTTGCAACCATTGCAATAGCTCCAGCAAAAACAGCAGCAATTGTTCCTATTAATATATCATAATGTTTTATGTGTGATAATTCATGGGCAATTACACCTTCTAACTCTTTTTCATTTAACATTTCATATAAACCCATAGTGACAGCAACTGCCGCATGATTATGGTCTCTTCCTGTTGCAAAGGCATTTGGAGTTTGATCAGGTATTAAATAAACTTTAGGCATAGGAAGCCCTGCTTTTTGCGTTAATTTTTGTGTAATCCTATAAACTGGATGCCTAATATCTTCTAATGGCGTTGCATCATAATGTTTTAAAACTTGTTGATCTGAATAATAATATGCATAAAAATTCATACCCCCAGCCATTAAAAATGCTATTAACATTCCACTTGTTCCACCAAAAGAATAACCCAAAAATACAAATATAACCGTAAGGAAAGTAAGTAAAAAAACTGTTTTGATTTGTTCCATTTTATTCTCCTAAATTTTTATTAATATTAACAAACTTTAGTTAATAAAAATTAAACTAAATATTGTTTAAAATCGACTCTTTTTTATAGGGAACTTTAGCACTAGGGGCTACTTTTGAAGTGTTTTCCAAATGTACATCTTGGTCATCAAAAAATATATCTGCACCAAAAGCTTTTACAACTTCATATTTATCAACTCCACCTAAAAAAAAAGCTTCATCAAGTCTTACATTCCATTGTGAAAGAGTTCTAATTACCCTTTCGTGAGCTGGTGAATTTCTTGCAGTTATTAAAGCTGTTCTAATTGGTGTTTGTTCTTGTGGATATTTTGCTTGAATATTTGAAATAAGTTTTAAAAGTTGGGCAAATGGTCCACTCTTCATAGCATTAGAAGCATTTTGTTTTTCATAAGCTAAAAATGCTTCTAAACCTTGAGTTTTATAAACGATTTCTGACTCTTCTGAAAATAAAACCGCATCACCATCAAAGGCTATTTTTACTTGAGTTGAATACTCTTCTTCATTCTCTTCATAGGGTAAAATTCTAGCTGCTGCAATTCCTTCATTTATAGCATTTTGAACATCTTGTTCATTTGCTGATAAAAACAAATCTACTTTAAAAGGTTTTAAATATTTTGATATATCATTTCCTCCACTCCAAGCAGATCTTTGAATATCAAGTTTATATTTTTCTATTGATTTTGTAATTCTTAAACTTGTTGCAGAATTATTTCTTGACATGATTATTACTTCAACTTGTTTATCATCTGGAAAATCTTCATTGATTCTTAAAAGATTTTTTACAAGTCTAAAACCTGTACCTTTTTTTGGTAATAAATCTTCATTTTCAATTTGATATTTATAATATTCATCAAGACCTTTTTCTTCAAAAATCTTATTTTCATCTTCAAGATTAAATAATGCTCGTGAAGAAATTGCAATTACTAGTTTTTTATTTAAATCATATCCCAAAAGTAAACCTTTTATTTTTATATTTAACAAATTACCTGATTTTCAATAAAATTTATATAAAAAAAAGCAAAAATAACTTAAAATAAAATATTATTTTTTAATCAAGAGTGAAAATGAAAAAACTTTATATAGTAAGACATGCACAAAAAGAAGATGAACAAATCGGACTTGATGACTATGATAGACAATTAAGTCCTGAAGGCATTGAAAGTGCAAAAATAATGGCACAAAATTTTGCTTCAAAAAATCTACCTGTTGATTTAATAGTAGCAAGTCCAGCAACAAGAACAAAAAAAACTGCTGAAATATTTGCAGAAGCTTTAAAATACAAAAAAACAATTATGTTAAATGAAGTTTTATATATGGCTTTTGTAAATGAATTACTTGAAACTATAACTTATACATTTGATACAGTTGATTCTATGCTTTTAGTAGGTCATAATCCATCATTAACAGCTCTTGCAATTACACTTGTAGGATTTAAAGAGAAGTTCCAAATGGGTGCTATTATGGAAATAGATTTTGATTGTGATTCATGGATTGATATTTGTAAAGAAAATGCAAAATTAGTTTGTTATGAGTTTCCAAATAAGTAATAAAGTTTTTTGAGCTTTATTACTTAATCTAAGTTTTTATTTAAAAGAACAACAGAAGCTAATTGAGTTAACTCTTTTATATTCTCAGATGTAATTTGAGGATTATCTCCAATTATTGAACTGAAAATATCTGTAAAATTTTCCCTTGCCCAAGTTCTAAGTTCAACAGCTGTCATATATTTTTTAGTTGAAATTACTTTACCTTTTTTATTTGTAACTGTAACTTTTGCACTATCATTATTTTCAAAATTTCCTTTAATTCCATCATTATTAGAAATCTGATAGGTAACCACTGCATCATATAATTTCCCTTTTACAACTGAACCATTATCAATTACTTTTCTTGGGAAACCTGTTGCTTTAAAAAAACCATCCCATTGATCTGCAAATAAATTTGTAATTCCAAAACTTATAAATAATAAAATTAATACAAAATATTTTTTCATTTTTTTTCCTATTTAATGATTATTTACCTAAACAAAATTCACCAAACATAACATCTAACATTTGGTCATTTTCATAAGGTCTAGTAATTGATGAAATTTGTTCTAATGCTTCAGTTATATAGTGGGCAAAAAATTCTAATTCACCTGATTCAAGTGGATTTTTAGACAAGTTTATATTGTAAAGTGTATTTTCAACAGATAAAATTTGTCTTTTTGAAATTAGTGTCATTTCGTCACTATGAGTGTTTGAATCTAAAATTAGCTCTATTTTTTTAATCAAAGGATTAATATCTTCTTTAGTTGATAACTCTATAAAATCATCTATTTTTGTTTTATCAAAAAGATTTTGTAAATCTGATTTATTTAAAACTTTTAAAATCTGTTTATTTGAATTTTCTTTAATTAATTCTATAATTTTTTTATCTTCATCATCACAATTTTTACTATTATCAAATAAAGCTATTACAATATCAGCTTCATTTATTGCTTGAATAGATTTTTCAATTCCAATTTTTTCTATCACATCACTTGCATCTCGAATTCCTGCTGTATCCACAATTTTTATGATATGAGTGCCTATTTTTACAGACTCTTCTATCGTATCTCTTGTAGTTCCTGCAATATCAGAAATAATTGCTCTATCATAGTTTAAAAGTTTATTTAAAAGCGAAGATTTACCAACATTTGGTTTTCCAATAATTGCTACTTTAAAGCCTTCAATCATTCCCTCTCGTCTACGACTAGCATCTAAAGTGTTAGATAGTTTTACGATAATTTTTTCCATTTTATTTTTGATTTGTTCAAAAATATCTGTTGGTAAATCATCTTCTGCATAATCAATAGAAACTTCTGTATAAGCTAACATAAAAAGTAAATCTTCTCTTATTTCATTTACAAAGTTTGTAAGTTCACCTTTTAATTGTCTTGCTAATAATTTTACAGCATCTTCACTTCTTGCTTCAATTATTTTTGAAATTGCTTCTGCTTTTGTTAAATCTATTTTATTATTAAAAAAAGCTCGTTTTGAAAATTCACCAGGATTTGCAATTCTAGCTCCATGTTTTAAAGCTTCATTTACAAGCATATTAGCAATTGCAACTCCACCGTGACATTGAAATTCAATTACATCTTCACCTGTAAATGAAAATGGTGCTTTAAAATATAAAACTAATGCTTCATCAATAACTTCATTATTTGTATCATACAAAGAAGAAAGTGTTGCAAGTCTTGGTTGGAAAGTTGTTTTTTTTGAAATTTTTGTAGCAATTTCAAGAGCATTAACTCCCGAAATTCT
Source organism: Aliarcobacter sp. (assembly GCA_028681275.1). Classification (GTDB taxonomy): domain Bacteria; phylum Campylobacterota; class Campylobacteria; order Campylobacterales; family Arcobacteraceae; genus Aliarcobacter. The sequence continues at coordinate 10,698 of JAQUIV010000024.1, read as the reverse complement.
AACTATTGAAATAGAGCCAATTCCATTGGCTGTTGCAATTGCAACAATTGTAGCATCATCAAACAAGATTAAATTTCTCTTGCTCTATATTCATTAACAAGTACATATTTGTCACCTCTAACATTTGTTTTTACAGCAACATATTTATCAGGGAACTCATCTCTTAATCTTTTTAGAGCAATATGAACTAAAATACCATCTAAAGGTTTAGTTTTAAAAGTACCTTTTTCTTTTATAATCTCAATTATTGGTTCAAGATATGTATAAATTGCTTCTTCTTGATTTTTCAAAAATTGTGCAACTTCAAGTCTTAACATTAAACCATATTTTTCATTTATCCAATTAAATAAAATATAAGATAATGCCTTATATCTATAACCTTCTTTTCCTATTAATAAAGCTGAATCTTCACCTAAAAACTCTATGTATAAAGTCTCTTCATCATAAAATTCAACATTAATTTTATCAAGTTTATAACATGTATTATCAAATAATAAATGAATACCCTCTTCTACTTCTTTTAAGATTTTTTCTTTATCTTTTTTGATAATTATTTTTGAGATTTCATTTTGAGATGCTTCTTCATGGTAAAATTTATCAAAAATTTTATCTTTAGATTCAACTTTTGGAACATTACAAGCAGGTTCTTTTTTCTCTTCTTTTTGTTGAATACTCTTTTCTTCTTTTTGATTTGAATATTCAATTCTTTCTGAAACTTCTTGAATTTTTATATCTTTATTCTTAAAAATTTTAGTTTCTTGAACATATGTTTTACAACTATCTTTAAAACAAACTTGTATAATAGCGCTCTTTTTTCCAAAACCAAGGAAGCCTTTACTTGGTTGTTGGATAACTTCTATTTCTAATTCAGTAATAGAACAATTAAATTCTGCTGTGGCTAATTCGTAGACCTTTTCTAAACAATTCGCTTCAAACTTTTTCATATTTAAGTCCTATTTTTTTTCAGCTCTTTTTTTCTCAAATACACTATTGATATAGTATTGTTGACCGATTGTAAATAAATTATTTATAAACCAGTATAACGTAAGTCCTGCTGGGAACCATAAGAAGAAGAATGTGAAAACAACTGGCAAGAATTGGAATATTTTCTTTTGCATTTCATCTTGCATTGTATTTGGTGTAATTTTTTGTTGTAAAAACATTGTAACACCCATTAAAATAGGTAAAACAAAATAAGGATCCATTTCAGCTAAGTCATGTACCCAGAAAATCCAATCTGCACCTTTTAATTCGATAGCATTTAATAAAACCCTATAAATAGCAAAGAATACTGGAATTTGTAAAATTAATGGTAAACATCCACCCATTGGGTTAGCACCATGTTTTTTATAAAGTTCCATCATATGCATTGATTGTTTTTGTTTATCGTCTTTATATTTAACTTGAATTTCTTTCATTTTTGGTGCTAAATCTTTTAATTTTTGCATAGACACCATACCTTTATACGATAAAGGATAAAGTACTAATTTAATTAAAATAGTTAAAATAACAATTGTCCAACCCCAGTTTCCAACATATCCTTGAATAAATTGTAATAATAAAAACATTGGTTTTGCAATAAATGTAAACCAACCATAATCAATTACATCAATTAATTCAGGATTTAAAGCTGCTAAATCTTTATGATTTTTTGGTCCAATAAATCCAGAAAAAGATACTGAACTTCCTGCATGAATAAATGCTTGTGGATTAGATTGACTATCAGGCATTAAAGAGATATTAAGTGATTTTTCAAAATTATAAATAACTGTTGCATAATATCTATCAAAACTAGAGATAAATTTTACTCCAACAATATTTTCATTTTTATCTGAACTACCATCTTCAATAGTTTTTAATGTACTATCATTTAATTTTGAAATAAATCCATGAACTGCATACATATCAGCTAATACATTTGGTCTAAATCCATTTGTAATAAAAAATTGTTTTTCATTTGTAGCACTAACATTTAAGTCATAATGCCCATCAGGATAAATAGTTAATTTTTTTGTTAAAACTGTTCCATTTAAATTTTGAGTTAAAATAAGTTCTTGAGTAGAAGTTGTAGCATCAACATTTGAAGAACTTGCAGTTACTGAAACTTTAAATGCTTCTGCATTTAGATTTACATCTGCAAATCTAACTTCAAGTGGTCTTAATTGGTTTGATTCAAATAGTTTGATTTGATTAGCATTTTCATCTTTATATTTTTCTTCAAGTAATGTAACTTGTGCAACTCTTCCTAAATTATCAATCTCTATAATATTTTTTGCTGTTTTAATTACAGAAACTATTTCAGAACTTGCTACTGATTTTGAAGATAATCCATCAACTGATTTTGAAATATTTGCAGAATTATCAGCAATATTTGTATTTAATGGACTTACCTCTGGTGCAGCATTTTGCTTTTGTTCTTGTTTAGCAAGAGCTGCTTTTGCTTCTTGTTGTGGTTTTAAAACCAAAAACTCATAAGCTATAAAAAATACAAAAACTACCAATGTCATAATTAACATTCGTTTTTGCATACCGTTATTTTGATTCATGTTGTTCATTCTTTTTTTTCCACTCCCGATTCTTTACTACTAAATACTTGCCATTTTCTAATGGAATATACCAATATTTTATTTTGATTTTTTCAAAATTGATATTTTGATTGGCTTTCAACTTCACAATTGGATAATCAAATCCGCCAGAAAAAAGTTGATTGCATTTTAATATTCGCGTTATTGTAAAATAAATCGCCTTAAAAAAAGTATTGTTGTCCAATTGCCATAATGCATATTGGGAACAAGTTGGATAATATCTACACGATCCAAAAGATAAAATAGTTAAATATTTTTGATAAAATCTTATCAAATATTTAAAAACAGATTTCATTTTAAAACTTCTAATCTTTTTAATGCGAAATCAAAATCTTTTTTTAATTGTAGAAAATTTTTGTCATGTAGTTCTATTTTTGCAACAAATATATAATTACCAATTACTAATTGTTTTTCATAAGAAGCAAATAAAGCACGCATTCTTCTTCTTGCTTTATTTCTGTTCACTGCATTTCCTACTTTTTTTGAAGTAACAAAACCAGCTTTTAGTGTGGTGCTAGAACTAAAAAAAGCGACAAAGCTGGTGGTATGCCACCTTTTGCCGCTTTTATATAGTTTGTTAAAGTCTCTCGAACTATTAAGTCGATGTTCTTTATTTAAACAGCTAATTTATGTCTACCTTTAGCTCTTCTTGCGTTAATAACTCTTCTACCATTTTTAGTAGCCATTCTTACTCTGAACCCGTGAGTTCTTTTTCTTGGAGTATTGTGCGGTTGATACGTTCTTTTCATTTTAGATTTCCTCTATATTCACTAAATAAGTTGGGGATTATAGTTAAAATTTACTTAAATATTCTTTAGTTAATCTTAACAATTACTTCATTATCTATAACATCAAAGTTAATATTACTTCCTTCGCCTATTTTATCTTCTAAAATTAAATCAGCTAATTTATCTTCAACTATCTCATAAATAGCTCTTTTTAATGGTCTTGCACCATAAACTGGATCAAATCCAATTTTTGCGATATACTCTTTTGCGTTTTGTGTTAAAGAAATTTTTATATCTTTTTCTTCAACTTTTTTCTTAATATTATTAAATAAAATATCTACAATATTTGTAATTGCTTGAATTCCTAGTTGTTCAAAAATTACAATATCGTCAAGTCTATTTAAAAATTCTGGTCTAAAATGAGTTTTTAATTCATTTAAAACAGCTTTTCTTCTTTCTTCTTTATCTGAAATTTCAATAATTCTTGCACTTCCAATATTTGAAGTTAAGATTATAATGGTATTTTTAAAATCAACCGTAACACCTTTGTTATCAGTTAATCTTCCGTCATCTAATACTTGTAAAAGTATATTAAACACATCTGGATGGGCTTTTTCAACCTCATCAAATAAAATTACACTATAAGGTTTTCTTCTTACAGCTTCTGTTAATTGACCACCCTCTTCATATCCAACATAACCAGGAGCAGCTCCTACAAGTCTTGAAACGGCATGTTTTTCCATATATTCACTCATATCAAATCTAATAAGTGATTTTGCATCATCAAACAAGAATTTTGCTAAAGTTTTTGCACTTTCAGTTTTTCCAACTCCAGTTGGTCCAAGGAATAAGAAACTTCCGATTGGTCTTGAAGTTTCACTTAATCCTGCTTTATTTCTTTTTATTGCTCGGCTTATTGCTTTTATAGCTTCATCTTGTCCAATTACATCTTTTTTTAGAACTTCTTCAACCATTAAAACTTTTTGTTTTTCACTATCCATCATTTTATTAACTGGAATTCCAGTCCATCTTGAAACTATACTTGCAATTGCTTCTTCATCAACTGAGTTTCGTAAAAGAGTTCCCTCTTTTTGCATTCTTTTCCATTTTTCTTCATTCTCTTTTATTTTTGCTTCTAAAGTTGGAATTTCTCCATACTCAATTTGAGCTGCTTTTTCAAAGTTTGATTCTCTTTTAGCAATATTTGCTCTATTTTTAAGCTCTTCAATTTTTACTTTTAATTCACTTGTTGTATTAAAAGTCTCTTTTTCATTTGCAAATCTTGCTTCTAAATTTTGTTTTTCTTCATTTTTATCTGCAAGTTCTTTTTCTATTTGAACAATTCTCTCTTCATTTTTTTTACCCTCTTCCATTTTTAGAGCTTCTTTTTCAACATTTAAAGTTTGAATCTCTCTTTTTATAGAAGATAAGGCATTTGGTTCACTCTCAATTTGCATTTTAAGTTCTGCTGCTGCTTCATCTATTAAGTCAATTGCTTTATCTGGTAAAAATCTATCAGTAATATATCTATTTGATAATTTTGCAGCTGCAACTAATGCACTATCATTTATAGTTACATTATGGTGAGTTTCAAGTTTTTCTTTTATACCTCTTAATATTTGTAAAGCTTCATTAACACTTGGTTCATTTACATTTATTGGCTGAAATCTTCTTTGCATTGCTGTATCTTTTTCAAAATACTTTCTATACTCTTTTAAAGTCGTTGCACCAATTGTATGTAATTCACCTCTTGCCAATGATGGTTTTAGAATATTTGCAGCATCCATAGAACCTTCACTTGCACCTGCTCCAATAATTGTGTGAATTTCATCAATAAATAAGATTATATTTCCAGCTTGCTTAACTTCATCAATTACTGATTTTAATCTATCTTCAAATTCACCTCTATATTTTGCCCCTGCAATCATAGAACTCATATCTAAAGTAACAACTCTTTTATTTAAAAGTGAAGTTGGAACATCTTTATTTACTATTCTTTGAGCAAGACCTTCAGCAATTGCTGTTTTCCCAGTTCCTGGTTCTCCAATTAAAATTGGGTTATTTTTTGTTTTTCTAATTAAGATTTGCATCATTCTACTGATTTGTTCATCTCTTCCAATAACTGGATCAAGAAGTCCATCAATTGCTTTTTTATTTAAATCTATTCCATATTTATTTAAGGCTTCAAGATTTTCATCACCGCTATTGCTATCAATAGTTTTCCCTGCTCTCATTGCTTCAAGCTCTTTTTTTGCTTCTTTTAAATCTACATATTTTCCTAATACATCTTTAATCACAGAAGAATCAAGATTTGATATAAGCCATGTGTCAACAGCTATAAATTTATCTCCAAAACTTGCCATTAAACCTTCTGCATTTTGTAAAGATGATAAAAGATTTCTTGATAATTTTATACTCTCTTTTGTAACACTTGACACACTTGGAAGTTTTGAAGCGTATGATTTTGCTTCAAGTTCAATTGCTACTTTATTTACATTCATTTTATTTAATAATTGATTTAAAACAGAGTTCGTATTTGTTAATAATGCCCAAAGTAAATGTATTACTTCAACCTCTTGGTTTTTATTGTGTAAAGCCAAAGCCACACTTGAGTCTATTGTTTCTGTTAGTTGATTTGTTAGTTTTTCAAAAATTTTATTCATAATTAGCACTCCTTTAATTTAACTGCTAACAAAATTATATCACTTGAGTCAATCTTTGTCAAGTTATATAATGTAATCTTCCAAATTTTTGTTCTCATTAACTGGTAAAGTAATTATTAAAGAACAACCTTTATAAACTTCTTTATTCTTTTTAAATTCAATATTTTTAACGCTAAGTGTTCCTTTCATATGTTCAACTATAATTTGGTGAGACATATAAAGTCCTATTCCTGTGCCTTGAGATTTATGTTTTGTTGTAAAATAAGGGTCAAATATTTTGGAAATTATACTTTCATCAATACCACCTCCATTATCATTTACTTCTATAATGTATTTTTTATTTTTAACACAAGTTCTAATACTTATAAATCTTGAATCCATAGCTTGTGTTAATAAAGCATCTTTTGCATTATTAATTAAATTTACTAAAACTTGTAAAAATTCATTTGGATAACCATTTATTATTAGTTCACCATCTAAATGGGTTTCAACTTGAATATTATGATTTTGGATACTAGATTTTAAAAGTTTAAGAACTTTAAAAATACTGTCATTTATACAAAAATCTTCTATGACTTTATCTGCTTTAAAAAAGTTTCTAAAATCATCAATTGTTTTTGATAAATATTGAGTATTCTCAACTATTAAATCTAATGCTTCATATAATCTATCATCTTTTATTTCATTAAACTCTTTTTCAAATTTTATACCACTAGCACAAGTACTAATAACACTTAATGGTTGTCTCCATTGGTGAGCAATATTACCAATCATCTCTCCCATTGATGCCATTTTTGATTGTTGGAAAAGTAATTTATCTTTAGCTTTTAATTCTGTAATATCTATTAATGTTGAAAGTTTTACTTTTTTACCATTTAATTTAATAAATTTCCCTTGCCCTAGACAAGTGTGTCTTACGCCATTTTCAATTATGTCAAATTCATAAGGTAAAGTATTTTTTTTATAATTTCTTACTAATAACTCTTTATATTTTTCATCAACAAAATTTAATAAGTCTTTTCCTATTAACTCTTTTTTATCATTTAACTTTAGAAATTTTAGAGCTACATTATTTGCATCTAAACAGATTCCTTTATCGTGTATTACTATAACTTCCATTGTTGAATTAAACAAAGATTTAAAACTATTTAAAGAAGCTTCTAGTGAATCTTCCCTTTTATCTATCTCTATTTTCATCTTATTAAAGCTATTTAAAAGTAGATTAAATTCACTATAATAAGATTTTCTAACATCGATATTATAATTTCCATTGGCTATATTTGTTGTTGTTTGTTGTAAATCATCAAAAGATCTAAAAATTCTTTTTGATATTTTTAATGACAAAAGTACAGCAACAATAATAAAAACTATAATACTAAAAATCATTCCCCAAATAATACTATTTAGGGATTTTAAAATTAGTTCATAACTTTCTCTTACAACAATTTTCCAACCGGTTCTTTCTATATAAGTATAAGTTCCATACTGTTTTTGCTGAAAACCATTAGAGTAATATACTGCAAATTGATAAGGTTCTAAAATATCCACTAATTTAGTAAAAATTTCTTCAGTTTTTTCATTAACCCTTTGTAGAACTAAATCTGGATTATTTGGATTTAAAATTATTGTTCCACTATTATCAAAAATTTTTACCATAGATGTAGTATCTTGGTTTTTAAATCTTGAAATAAAATCAGAAACTTCTCTTAGCTGAATCATTAAAACAACAACTTTATCATTTAATTTAAAACTATAAGAAATTGAAGCTTCTTCATCTACTGTTGATAAAAAAACATTTGACCAATAATCACTGTTTTCTTGAATTCCCTTGAAATACTCTTGATTAGAATAATCAAAACCTTTGTAAATATTTAGGTTTGATGTAGCATAAAAATCTTCAATAATTCCATTTTTATCTAAAATTAAAATACTAGAAATATTTGTATTCGTATCTACAATATTTTTTAATAAGCTACTATTTTCTTTATAATTATTTTTTATATACAAAGAAATTTTGTCAATTTTTAATAAAAATTTCTCAATTTCAGATTCAATTTGGAATAAAATTTGTTTTTGATTGTGTTGAATAATATTTAATTTAGAATAATAAAAATTTACCATAGCTATTAATCCAACACTAATTGCTACGAAAATTGAAAATGAAATTAAGATTATTAAAATCTGTTTTTTTAAGCTTTTTTCTTGTTTCATTCTACTTTTTCAAACTTTCCATTAATTACTTTAAATGTATTAAACTTTCTAACAACATCACCATATTGGTCAAAAATAATAGTATCTTGCAAACCTTTAAACTCTTTTTTAATCAACAAATTCTTTTTAAGTTCTGTTTGATCTCCCATTTTAAGAAGTTCAATTACAACCCTTGCTAACTCATAACCTTTTGAAGCATATAAAGAGGGTTCTATGTTATATTTTTCTTTAAATTTATTATAAAACTTTATAAAATCTTCATTTGTTGAGTGTTCATCATAATCAATATTAAAAATAATTCCTTCACTATATTTTCCACTATTTTCTATAAAAGCAGGTGTCATCGCCCATTCAGATGAAGCAATTTGAGTTTGAACATTTTTCATTTTTAAATACTGAACAACCCTTGCAGCATCAACTGAATTTGCACAAATCAGAATTAAATCAGGATTTAAACTATTTATATCAGAAACTAAATCATCTAAATTTCCATCTGTTTTAGCATATTTTATAAAACTTTCACCACCATTAGATATAAAACTTTTTTCAAAATTTTCTAAATAATCTTTTGTATATGTAATATTTCCTGGATCATAAATTCCATAAACTTTTTTATAATTATTTTCTTTTATATATTTGGTGAAAGTATCAAATCTTTGAGCATTATTAGCAACATGAACTCTAAAAAATTGGTCATCAATACCTGAAAATTCATTACTAGCGGAAGCAGCAGAAATCATAAACATATCTTTATGTTCATTTATAATAGACATGGAAATTTTAGACATACTACTTGTCACATTTCCCATAACTATCTTTATTCCTTGAGCTATAAAATCATTTACAATTTGTCTATTTACTTGCTCATCTTTTTTATCATCTTTAAAAATAAGTTCTATTTTTTTACCATTTATTTCATATTTTTCTTCTTCAAAAGCTAGAATTATCCCATTCATCATAGGATTTCCCAAATCTGAATATTTTGCAGTTAAAGCCCCCACAAAACCTATTTTTATCAACCCTTTTGAATCTTTAAAAAAGAATAAAAAATAGACAATTGACAACACAACAATTCCAAATAATATATAAAACTTTTTCATAGATATTCCAATTGTAAATTTTTATACCTCATTATATAATTTTTTTCTATAAATGTTATAATAAATTATATTTTAAAAGGAAGTTTAATGTTATGTGGTATTGATGAAGCTGGACGAGGTCCAATTGCTGGTCCTTTAGTTGTTGCTGGAGCTATTTTAGTAGAAGAAATAATAGGTTTAAATGATTCAAAAGTTTTAAGTGAAAAAAAAAGAGAAAAACTTTTTGATGAAATAATAATAAAATCAAAATATCATATAGTATTTACGGACGCAAAAACGATTGATGAAAAAGGTTTAAGTTTCTGCCTTAAAAACTCTATCATGGAGATTATGGAAACATTAAAAAATGATTGTAAAGAGTTTTTAATGGATGGAAATACAACTTTTGGAGTAGAAAACTTAACATGTAAAATAAAAGCAGATGCAACTGTACCACAAGTTAGTGCTGCATCAATCTTAGCGAAAGTTAGTAGAGATAAATATATGTGTGATATTAGTGCTAAATATTCGCAATATGATTTTGCTAAACATAAAGGATATGGTACAAAAGCACATGTTGAAGCTATCAAAAAATTTGGTAGAAGTGATGAACATCGAGTAAGTTTTAAACTAAAAGCATTAAATGAAGAAATTGATTAACAGTTAATAAAATTATTAACTATAAAAGAAGCTTAGTTAAAGTAAAATAGTTAATTATTTAATTAGGAAACTTTTTGATGGAAAAAAAAATCATTTATCAATTTGGTGCTACCGCATTATTATTGACTTTTATTATCAGTGCAATTAACATTTATAACTTAAAAAACAATTCAATTAAGGCTTCCATACATAATGGAGAAATTATCTCTGAAATAATCAAAAATGATTTAACAACTCATATGATAAATAAAAATATGAATCAAATGGAAACCTATTTTTATTCTATGTCAAATGTTAAAGATATTGTGAATTTATGGACAGTAAGAGGTGAATCCATAAATAAACAATATGGCACTAATGAGAATAAAAAAGCCAAAGATAACATAGATAAAGAAGTTTTAGAAACTGGTAAAACAATCTATAAACTAAATGAAAATTCAAACTATCCAACGATGAGAATAACTGTTCCATATAAAGTCGTATTTGAAAATGGTATAGATTGCCTTAGTTGCCATAATGCCTCACAAGGTGATACATTAGGTGCAATATCAATGGAATTAAATATAAATGATTTGGAAAGTTCTAAATTAGAAAATATCTATTTAATACCTATTATCGTACTTATGGGTATGTTAATCACTCTATTTATATTTAAAAAAACAGTAAATCAATACTCAATGATTTTTAATAATTTATCTAAAAGTCTAAATTCTGCTCTTAATGGTAATTTTAAAAAAATATCTTATCCTGAAAACTTATCAGATGAGATGGT
>JAQUIV010000023.1 GCA_028681275.1 Aliarcobacter sp. | reverse complement strand
ACTTTCACAGCTGATTTAGGTCAAGGTGAAGAAGTAGAACCAGCTAGAACTAAAGCAATAGCTTGTGGGATTAAACCTGAAAATGTTTATATTTTAGATATTAAAGAAGAGTTCGTAAAAGATTATGTTTTCCCTATGTTTAGAGCAAATGCAATTTATGAGGGTGAATATTTACTTGGAACTTCTATTGCAAGACCTTTAATTGCAAAAAAATTAATTGATATTGCAAATGAAACTGGAGCTGATGCAGTTTCACATGGTGCAACTGGAAAAGGAAATGACCAAGTTAGATTTGAACTTGGAGCGTTAGCTTTAAGACCTGATATTAAAGTTATTGCACCTTGGAGAGAATGGGATTTAAATTCAAGAGAAAGTTTACTTGAATATGCTAGAAAAAATGGAATTGAAATTGCTCAAAAACATGTTGATGAAAATGGAAATCCAAAAGTAAGCCCTTATTCTATGGATGCTAACCTTTTACATATCTCTTATGAGGGATTACACTTAGAAAATCCAGCAAATGAGCCTGAAGAATCTATGTGGTTATGGACAACAGCTCCTGAAAAAGCTCCAGATGTAGAAGAGTATTTAACTTTAACATACAAAAATGGAGATCCAATTGCATTAAATGGTGTTGAAATGTCACCTGCTACTTTACTTGCAAAATTAAATGAATATGGAAATAGAAACGGTATCGGAAGAGTTGATATTGTTGAAAATAGATATGTTGGTATGAAAGCTAGAGGTTGTTATGAAACTCCAGGTGGAACTATTTTATTAAAAGCTCATAGAGCAATCGAATCAATCACTCTTGATAGAGAAGCTGCTCACTTAAAAGATGAGTTAATGCCAAGATATGCTAAGTTAATTTACCAAGGATATTGGTTCTCACCTGAGCGAGAAATGTTACAAGCTGCTATTGATGCAAGCCAAAAACATGTTGAAGGTAATGTAAGAATCAAACTTTACAAAGGTAATGTAACTGTTGTTGGAAGAGAATCTAAAAAATCTTTATACAATGATGCTTATTCAACTTTTGAAAAAGATGAGGTTTATAACCAAAAAGATGCAGAAGGATTTATTAGATTAAATGCTTTAAGATTTATCATCGCTGGTAAAAACCAAAATAGACAATAGTTTTTATAAAATTATTCTAAAAAAGGTGGCTCTTTTAGGGTCACCTTTTTTTATTGCTACTTTTTATTGATATAATGTTTTAAAGAAAAAAAGCTAAGGAGAAAAGCTGTGATTTTAAAATTTAAAGAGTTTTACCCAAAAATTCATCCAAGTGCTTGGATTGCACCAAGTGCTGATTTAATAGGAAATATTGAAATTGGTGAGGATTCATCTGTTTGGTTTGGTTGCGTAATTAGATCAGATGTAAATGAAGTTAGAATTGGTAAAAATACAAATATTCAAGACTTATCTTGTATTCATACAGATACAAACTCAAAAACAATTATTGGTGATAATGTAACAGTTGGACATAAAGTTATGCTTCATGGCTGTAAAATTGAAGATAATTGTCTAATAGGAATGAGTGCAACTATTCTTGATGGTGCTGTTATTGGTGAAGGAAGTATTGTTGGAGCAAATTCACTTGTAACTGCTGGAAAAGTATTCCCTCCAAGAAGTATGATTATGGGAAGCCCTGCTAAAGTAGTAAAAGAGTTAACTCAAGAAGATGTAGATAAATTAATAGCTCATGCAGCTCATTATGTAGAGTATAAAAACGATTATAGATAAAAAATATCTAATAAATAATAGGTTTTTTAGCCTATTATTTATTTTTGATATACTCTTCTTTTAATTTAGAATATAAATCATCAAAACTTACATCATCCATTTTTTCAAGTAAATTAACCATAACAACATTATCTTCGTTTCCATTCCAAACTTTGATGTAATGCCCTTCTTTATAACCATTATCTTGTCTAAATTGATTTAAACAGTTTTTACCGATATAAAGTTTTTGTAACCAAGTAAATGAAAGACCTGAAATTTTACAACATCTAAAGAATTGGTCAATAAATCTTTCAATTCCACTAAATGATGGCATATTTCCTGTATCAATTGCTAAAGCAATATAAGATAATTTTTCAGCTTCTTTTACCATAAGTTTTACATCTATCTCTTCTAAAGCTTCATAAATACAATGAGTATTTACTAAAGAAACTGCTTTTGGAACATTTGTTTCTTGTAAAATATAAGACATTAAGAAATGCCAAATATCAACAAGTTCAACATGAATATTATTCATATCAGGTTCAGAGTTTATATTTTTCCAATGTTTCCATGGAGTTGATTCAATAAGTTCAGCAACTTCCATATGTATACATCTTAACCAATTTATCTCTTTACCAAACTTATTTATACATAATTCCCAGTTATTACCATTTGTTGAGTCATTTAACTTTTTTTGTAATAAAAACATCTCTTCAAGTTTATGTGGAAAAGATGAAACTTCTTCAAGTAATGAAGCAAGAGGTAAACACTCTTCAATAACACTATCAAGACTTGAATTTGTAAGTAATAACTCTTTTTCACCTTTTAAAAGATGTAAAATTAATGAAACCATATAAGGAACTTCATTTTTTTCTTCCCAATTTAAAACATCATTTGATGTAACACCTGCATAATGCATAAAATCTTCAATAGTTAAAAAACCTAATGATTTAATACTCTCTTTAAAATCTTTATATAACAAATTAACTCCTATCTTAATGGTAATTTTATAATGAATTTTGTTCCAAAATCTGTATTATATACGTTTATACTTCCACCACTATGCTCTTCAATAATAGTTTTACTCATGTATAATCCTAATCCTGTTCCATTCTTATTATTTTTTGTTGAAAAATATGGGTCAAATATCTTACCCAAAACATCACTTTTTATTCCACCTGCATTATCTTCAAACTCAACAATTAAACTTTTTTCATCTTCATAAGTAGTAATATTTATTACCCTATTTTCGATATTTTTTTCAATCATTGCATCACAAGAATTTTTTGCCAAATTTATAAAAACTTGAACTATTTCATTTAAGTATATTTCAACACTTGAGTTGGAATTATTTTGATAGTTTACTTTAATAGAATTCATTTTAAATAAATATGCTAAAAAATCCATAGATTTTTCAATAATTTCTTTTATATAAACCTCTTCTTTTTTCTTATTGGGTTTAAAATAATCCCTAAAATCATCTATTGTTTTTGACATATAATCAAGTTGAGAAGTTACTTGAGAAACTACATCTTCAAGCATTTCATCTGAAATATCTCCATTAACCATTTTTAATAATGGTAATTTCTGAATTAAAATAGAAACTGCTTGTAAAGGTTGTCGCCATTGGTGGGCAATCATACTTATCATTTCACCCATTGCTGCTGATTTTGATTGTTCTACTAATAAATTTTGTTGAGTTTTTAATTCAACTTGAGAAGTTATATCTTCTCTAATTGCATCATAACTTATAATATTTCCACTGTTATCAAAATTTGGATGAATTGTGGTTTTAACCCAATAAATATCACCATTTTTTTTACGATTTTTAATTTCACCTTGCCACATATTACCTGATTTTATAGTATCCCATAAATCTGTAAAAAATTTCTTTGGCATATCAGGATGTCTTATAATATTGTGTGATTTTCCAATTAATTCAAATGGTTCATAACCTGAAATTTTACAAAATGCACTTGAAACACTCATAATAGTTCCCTTAACATCTGTTCTTGACATAATCACATATTTATCAACAATATCAATTGATTTATTTAAAGCGCTTTCAATTTGAGCTATTGATTTAGAGTAAATATCCAAAATAGCTGAAAAATTCTCTTCAAAATAATAAACAATTTGTTCTATTAGTTCAACAGATTGAATATCTAATTTAAAAGCATAATCAACTAATGCACTTTTAAAAGAAGAACATAATAAAAAAAGTTCACTAGCTTTTATATTTTGTTTTTTTAAATATTTTATAAAATCAATAACAACAGGACAATTTTCTATTTTTTCTTGTTTTTTTACAACTTGAATATGATGTTCAATAACACCAAAAGCGTATCTTTTAACAAATAAATCTTTATCAATAGAATAATCATTTATTATTTTTATAACAGCAGGTGAACTTATCCAAGTTCTAATTATTGATATTTTATCTTTTTCTACTTTTTCTATAAAATCATTTATTTGCATAATTTCTACTGTTTTAGATTTTTTTCTACAAAAAAATTACAAGCTTGTCCACTTGAATTTTTTACTACAATTGATGGTAAATATCTTGATTTAAAACCATAGGCTTTACAACCATGGGGTTGATTTGCTTCCCATGTTACAAAATAATAAATACACTTTTGACAAACTATTCTTTTTTCCATCTTAACTATCTTATATTTCTACTTTACTTTGTATAGCTTTTGAAAGGGATAAAATATCTACATTTTCTAAACTAACCCCAGTTGGTACACCTTGAGCAATTTTTGTAAATTTTATATTATGATTTTTTAATTTATCTTCAATAAATAAAATAAATGCATCATTTGCAATTGATGGAGTTATGGCAAACAAAATATTTTCAACTTCATTGTCATTTATAAATTTATGTAAAGAGTCTAACACTTCTTGGTCTAACTCTTCAATTACAAAATATTTTCCATCAAATTGACGTGAGTCTTCAATTACAAAAATATCTTTTGCACTTTGAACAATACAAAGTTTAGTGTTATCCCTTGATTCATCTAAACAAAATTCACAAATCTCATGTTCACTCATAGAACCACAACGAACACATTTTGTGATGTTTTTTAGTGCATTCTCAATACTGTGAGCAATTTTAATCCCACAATAGTTGTCATTCATAACAATGTGATATGCTAAACGCAGAGCTGATTTTTTACCAATAGTAGGTAAAGATTCAAATGCTTCAACAAGTTCGTAAAATTTTTCTAGTCCTTTATTCATGGCGGGATTATATCTAAGATTTATAAACTTTTAGATAAAATCGCGTCTTACATAAATTCAAATATTTTTTAAGGAGATAGAAATTGACTGAAATAGATTATTATGAACTGCTAGAAGTTAGTAGAAGTTCAGATAAAAGTACAATCAAAAAAGCTTATAGACAAATGGCTATGAAATATCATCCTGATAAAAATCCAGGTGATAACGAAGCTGAAGAAAGATTTAAAGCAATAAATGAAGCTTATCAAGTATTAAGTGATGAAGAAAAAAGAGCTATTTATGATAGACATGGAAAAGCTGGACTTGAAGGACATGGACAAAGAGGTGGATTCTCTGGTGGTTTTGATGACTTAAGTTCTGTTTTTGAAGAGATGTTTGGAAGTGCTTTTGGTGGCAGTTCAAGAAGTAGAAAACAAAGAAAAACTTACAATTATAATCTTGATGTTACTGTTGAAGTTAAACTTGAATTTAATGAAGCTGTTTTTGGATGCAAAAAAGAGATAAATTATAAATATAAAACAGCTTGTAAATCTTGTTCTGGAACTGGTGCAAAAGATGGAAAATTAGCAACTTGTACAACTTGTAATGGACATGGACAAGTTCATGCTAGACAAGGATTTATGACATTTGCTCAAACTTGTCCAAAATGTGGTGGAAGTGGTCAATCAGCTTCAGCTTCATGTAAATCATGTGGTGGAACTGGATATGATGAAGTAAAAGATTCTTTCAAAGTTGATATTCCTGAGGGTGTAAATGATGGAATGAGAATCAGAGTTTCTCATAAAGGAAATATTGCACCAGATGGGTCAAGGGGAGATTTATATTTACAAGTAAAAGTAAAAGAAGATTCTCATTTTGTAAGACATGATGATGATATTTATTATGAAGCTCCAATATTCTTTACACAAATTGCCTTAGGTGGAAAAATAAAAGTTCCAACTTTAAGAGGTGAAGTTGAACTTGAAATTCCAAAAGGTGCAAAAGATAAACAACAATTTACTTTTAAAGGTGAAGGTGTAAAATCTGTTCAAGGTTATGGAAAAGGTAATTTAATTGTGCAAATTAAAATCGAATATCCAAAAGAGTTAAATAATGAGCAAATTGAACTATTAGAAAAACTTCAAGAGAGTTTTGGAATAGAGAGTAAACCTCATGAAACAAGCTTTGAATCAATGTTTGACAAAGTTAAAAAGTGGTTTTCGTAAAAATTAAAAATTAAAAAAAAGGAAATAAATGAATAAATCATATTTAGAATCAATGCCAGATGTTAATGGATTTTTTGGAAAATTTGGAGGTTCATTTATTCCCCCTGTTTTAGAAAAACCTTTTGCTGACATTACAAAAGCTTATGCTGAATTAAAAAACTCTCCTAAATTTATTGAAGAGTTAAAATATGTAAGAAAACACTACCAAGGGCGACCTACTCCAATCTCATTTGCAAAAAATCTTACACAGTTTTGTGGTGGAGCAAAAATCTATTTAAAAAGAGAAGATTTAAATCATACTGGTGCCCATAAATTAAATCACTGTATGGCAGAAGTTATCCTTGCTAAATATCTTGGAAAGAAAAAAGTAATCGCAGAAACTGGAGCTGGTCAACATGGTGTTGCATTGGCAACTGCTGCTGCTTATTTTGGATTAGAGTGTGAAATTCACATGGGTGAAGTTGATATTGCAAAAGAACATCCAAATGTTGTAAGAATGAAAATACTTGGAGCAAAAGTTGTACCCGCAACTCATGGTTTAAAAACTTTAAAAGAAGCTGTTGATTCAGCTTTTGAAGCATATTTAGCCGACACTGAAAATTCTATTTATTGTATTGGTTCAGTTGTAGGTCCGCATCCATTTCCAATGATGGTTAGAGATTTCCAAAGTGTAATTGGATTTGAATCAAGAGAACAATTTTTAGAACATGAAGCTAAACTTCCTGATAACGTAGTTGCTTGTGTTGGTGGTGGAAGTAATGCAATGGGAATTTTTGCTGGATTTATTGATGATAAAGAAGTATCTCTTTATGGTGTTGAGCCAATGGGAAAAGGTGAAAAAATCGGTGAACATAGTGCTACTTTAACTTATGGTCAAGAGGGAATCATGCATGGATTTAACTCTATTATGTTAAAAGATGAAAATGGAAATCCTGCACCTGTTTATTCTATTGGAAGTGGAATTGATTATCCAGGAGTTGGACCTGAACATGCTTATTTAAAAGAATCAGGAAGAAGTCAAGTTGGACTTTGTAACGACGATGAAGCTGTTGATGCATTTTATAAATTATCACAACTTGAGGGAATCATTCCAGCTTTAGAATCAGCTCATGCTATTGGATTTGCTATGAAATTAGCAAAAACTCTTCCAAAAGATAAAACTATTTTAGTAAATTTAAGTGGTCGTGGCGATAAAGATATAGACTTTGTAATAGAAAATTACCCTATTCCAAATAGCAAATTTTAAAGGAAAAAATATGAAACTTGAATATGCAGGATTAAAACCAGTTATTAGTGAACACGGTATTTCATTTAAAGATGGGAAAGAAGATAAATTTATTTATCTATCTTTTGCCGTAGATATTTTAAATGCAATCGATCATACTTATGAACAAAAGAAAACGTATTCTCACCAATTAAATGAGAAACAATTAAATCCGAATGAAATCCTAGATATTCTTCTAAAATTCCATCCTGATTTAGAAGATACAATGAATCAAGAGATTGAATCATATATAAAACATTTAGATAGTGAAGAAAATGATGTTAGAAACAGAGTAAATTTATCTAACATTGAAAAAGATACATTCATCGCAAATTTAAAACTAATGAGAAAATATAAAACTCAAAGAGCAAAAAATAAAATATTTTATTTTCATTGTATAGAAACAATTGTAGAAACAATTATAAAATATAAAATAAAAGAGTTAGACACTCCATTTAATGAGAGATTTTGGCATATACTTCAAACTATTGAAGGAAAATTATCAACTCATAAAATAAGTTCTAAACTAAAAATGGTTGAAGAAGAATCTGCTTTAAAAGCTATGTTACTTATTAATATTTATTAATATTGTTTTATCAAAGTTTTGTTTATATCTTCCAATTCTTGGTATTTATAAACTAACTCTTGATATTTTAAATTATAGTCATTATATAAAAATGAGTAGTCATTTTTTTCATCTTTATATTTATCATAACCCTTTTTTGAACTATTTGATAAAGCACTAATAAAATTAAATGAATTAACTTTCGTTAATATTTCATCTAACTTGTCTTGAGATATTACATCCGTTGATTTAGAATTTGAATTGTTTATTTTTGAACTTATTGATTCATGTAATAAATCAAATAAATTATCACTATTTTTTGAAGATAAAAACATACTTTTATCGTTATACCTATCACTTAAATATGAATATCCCAAATTAAATGGTTGCCCTAAAACTGTATTAAACAATGCTTTTGATAGATATTCATCATTTGAAAAAAGTGTAGCAATTCTTAGATTTTTTGCCATATTTTTATCATCTTCATTTTTAAATAAAGTATCAATCTCTTCTAAAGTTATTCCTTTTATATTTTCATAACTTAATGAATCAGTTTTAGAAGATGGCGTTGAAGTTGTTGAATTATTTATCAAATTATTTAAAAATAAGCCTGAATTAGAACTAATATTTGAATTATTAGCTGTTGCAATTTGTGCTTTTATTAAATCAATATTTGAAGTTATCATTAATTACAATCTTCTTTTTTTGATAAAATTTTTAATTCATTACAAGAAAATCCAGCCTCTTTTCGTGCTGTAAAATTTAAATCCATTTTTCTTGTTGTACTTCCAGGAAATACTTCTTCTATTATTTGTAAATATGTAGATTCTGGCTCTAAATTTAATCTTTCACACTCATATTTAAACCAAACATCACCTTTTCTAACATGATCTACTTCTTCATCTAAAATTATTTTTAGAGCTTTTAAAAACTTATTATTAAACTCATCTCTATTTGAATTTAATTTTTCCATAATTTTTGGATTTTGATCAAGTCCATTTGCTTCAAGGTATCGGGGAACCGCTGCCATTCTTCGTAAAAAATCAGGTGTTGATTCCATTGCTTCAAAAAGATTTTTATGAACAGGAAAATCTCCATAAACTCCTCCAAGTTCACTTAATAACTCTTCTAGCATTAAAAAATGTCTTATTTCATCATCTGCCACTTCTAACCAATCTTCATAATATTTTTTTGGCATATTTTTAAATCTTAAAGCTGCATCTAAAGCTAAATCAATAGCTGAATACTCTATATGTAAAATTGTGTGAACAAGATATTTTTTTCCTTCAATTGATTTGAAATTTTTTATTGGAGGAAGTGATGTTGGTTTTACAATTTCTAAAAAAGTAGAATAAGAGGGTTTATCAAAAATATAAGGTGTATATGACTCGTTCATAATATAATCATTATTTAAAAAGTTATTATAAAACAATCTGAATTTTTCAATTTTATCTTTTGGAACACTAGTGTGTAAAATATCCTCTAACGATAAAAAATAATCCATAAATAACCTCTTTTTTGATATAATCTTTAGAATTTTAGCAAACTAAGGTTAAAAATGCATATAAAAGTTCAGCCAATGGGCGATTATCAAACAAATTGTTATATTATTACTATCGATGATAAAGACATAATTATCGATCCAGGTGTAAATGCTTATTCTTGGATTAAAGGAAATGTAAAAAATCCAGTAGCTATTTTAAATACCCATGGACATTTTGATCATGTTTGGTCAAATCAACAGGTAAAAGATAGTTATAAAATAAAGTTATATATTCCAAAAGATGATGAGTTTATGCTAACTTTAGATCCTTATGAAATGGGAATGCCTCCATCTTATGCGGATATTTTAGTAAATCCTGATGAAGAGATAGAAATTGAAGGAATTAAAATAAAATTTCACCATTTTCCTGGTCATACACCTGGATGTAGTGCTATTCAAATTGATAAACATTTGTTTACTGGTGACTTTATTTTTAAAGGAACTATTGGAAGATTTGATTTTCCAAATTCAAATGCTACACTAATGAAACGAAGTTTAAATAAAATATTACAATGGGATGAAGATTTTCATATTTATCCAGGACATGGTGATAAAACAACATTAAAAAGTGAAATACAGACCCTAAAACAATGGGAAAGACATATTTAATAAAGGGATTAGTTCATGAATTTTTCTTGTGAGACAATTATTAACGAAAACGAAAAGTTAAAATTAACAGATTTAGATAAAAGTTGTTTAAATATATTTGATTATTTAAAATTACATCATAATATAAATTGTTTACAAATTGATATAAAGAAAAATGATAATATTCAAAATCTTTTTTTATGTGCAGAAAAAAGGGAAGACTATTTAGTTAATACTTTGGAATTCAAACAAAATTGTGACACTGTAATTGTTTTTCATTTTTTATCAGAAAATCAAGATGATTTTGAATCTGTAAAAACTCATTTAGATGCAATCAAAATGTCTTTATTAATATTTTCACAATCATTATTTACTAAATTTATGGAAAAAACTCTAAATGAGATGTCTTTAATTGACCATTTAACAGGTTCATATAATAGATGTTATTTAGATAATTATGCAGGGAATTTATTAAGTATTTCAAATAGAGAACAAAAGAAAATCGCTTTTATAAAAGTTGGTATTGACCAATTTAGAGCAGTTATAGATGAATTTGATTATGAAGTTGGTGATAAAGTTTTAAAAGTTTTAGCAAATACTTTAAAAGAAAGTGTTAGAGAATCAGATTTAGTTATAAAAATTTCTGATGATGAATTTTTAGTTATTTTACAGAACATAATTAATGAAAACAATGCTATACTCATATCTCAAAAACTTATTAATAACTTTTCTAAAAAAGAAGTTGTGATAAATGAACAAACAAAACAAACACTTATGAAAACTATATGTGGTGGTATTTCAATCTATCCTGATAATGCAACTACTGTGGATGAAATAATAAAAAAATCTGATATTGCTTTATATGAAGCTAGAAACAGAGGAAGAAGTCAAGTTTTTATGTTTAGTGAAGAAGATACAAATAAAATAGATTTCTTTTAGGTAATAATATATGCAAAATAAGATATTAGAATTAATTAAATCATCAGCAACAAACGAAGATGATTACAAATCTTTAGTAAGTATTTTTAATCTCCATGACCAGCTACAATATGCAACAAATATTAAACAAATGGCTGAAGATATATTTACTTGGTTAAACAAAGAGTTTAATGTTGATAATCTTACATTCTCTTTATTTGATGTAAATAAAAATTCGAGAGAAGTAATTTTAAAAAAAGGTGAAGAGTTTTATTTAGATGACGATTTATCTTATTTTTTTATTATAAACACTCATACAAGTTTAAATGCTACTGTTTCATTTAGTGCTACTTCTAAAGTTCATTTCAAAATCTTAGAAGTAAAATATAATACAATTGAAGCTGCATTTTTTCAAGTTTCTCCAATAATTCAAAGTGGTATTTTAAAGAAAAATTTCATTGAATCATCATCTTTAGATTCTGTTACAAATGTATATAATAGAAATTATTTGATTGAAAATTTAACTACCCATTTAAGACTTTCAAATAATACACAAAATGAAATCTATTTTTTAATGATTGGAATTGACCATTTTAAAGCTGTAATTGATGAATTTGATTATGATATTGCCGATAAAGTTTTAATTGAACTTGCAAAAGTAATTCACTCAAATATAAATGAGTTTGATATGGTTGGAAGATTAAATGGAGATGAATTTTTAGTATCTCTTGTAAATAGTTCAAATGAATATCAAGCTGAAGAACTTGCAAAAAAAATCATATCTGATTTTGCTGAAGTTAGTATTTTAGTTAATGAAGAAAAAAATCAAATTTTGAAAAAAACTATCTGTATAGGATTTGAAGTTTATAGATTACACTCGGATATTACAATAACTGAATGTATTAAAAATGCCGATATTGCACTTTATGAAGCAAAAAATAAAGGAAGAAGTCAGTTATTTAAATTTGCTGATTTAAGCGCTGAAGATACTATTGATTTATTTTAATCAATAGTATCTCTTTTTATAAAATTTTTCTAGCTTTTACATAAACTCTTTTGGGAGCTGGATAACCTTCAACTGTTTTTGTTTTATCATTTTCATCTAAAAAATCTTCCAAACTTTGATCAAATGACCATTCTGTCTTTCTTTGTTCTTCTGAAGTTGTAACAGTAGTTGCAAGAACTTCAATATCTTCAAACCCTGCTCTTTCTAGCCAGTTTTTAAGTGCTGGGATTGTTGGAATAAAATAGATATTTGGGATTTTTGAATATCTTTTGTTTGGAGTTAAACATAACTCTTCATCACCATCAATCATAAAAGTATCTATTAAAATCTCACCTTTTGAGTTTAACCCTCGAGCAAGTGATTTTAAAGTTCCAACTGGATCTGGTCTATGATATAAAACACCTAACATAAAAATAAAATCAAATTTATGATTATAATACTCTAAATGCTCAACACCCAACATTTCATAAACAATATCTGATTTTACAAAATGATTTATAAATTCAAATTGGTGTAAAGTAAGTGGTGATGGATCAAAACCTATTAATCTTTTTGGTTTATCTTCAAGCATTCTAAACATATAATAACCATTATTACAACCAATGTCTGCCACAACTTTATCTTTTAAATTAAAATATGGTCTTATTAAATTATATTTTATGTTACTTTGCCATTCACTATCTATTTCTAAATCAAAGATTTTAAAAGGACCTTTTCTCCAAGGTATCAAAGCTTTTGCTGTTTGTAGAATTATCTCTTGTTCTTCTTTTGTTAAATCTTCTTTTTTCCCAACACTAAACCAATCGCCATAATCTATTTCTAAATTACTTTTTTCGATTCTACAAGCAAGTTGTAATTGAGTATACCAAGGTTCAACATTTTTCCAAGTTCTGCATTCATTTTTTTTGTTTTGTAATATTTCTAAATTCATGTTGCAATTATAGATATTTAAGTCAAAAATCCATCTTAAATTGAGCAAAATTAACAAAAAAACAACCATTCATTAACTCAGGATTAACTTCTTATGAATATAATTCGTCGGATAAAAAAATTTTAAAGGATATTTATTGAATCTTTCAAATGTCTTATTCTCTTTTAAGACAACATTAATTTTACTTGCTATATTAGCAGTTGGTGCTGGATATGCTACCTTTATAGAAAACGATTTTGGTACATCAACAGCAAGAGTTTTAGTTTATAATAACCTTTGGTATGAAGCAATACTTGTTTTAACTACAATAAATTTAACAGGTATTATCTTCAAATTTAAAATGTGGAAAAATAAACCTAGATTTATCTTTCATGCCTCATTTGTTATTATTTTAATAGGTGCTGGAGTAACAAGATATGTTGGATATGAGGGTATTATGCAAATACCTGAGGGAAAAACAGAAAATCAAATGTTATCACTAGAGCCATATCTACAAATTACTATCAAAGATGGTGATAAAGTTTATTATCAAGAATATCAACAAGAATTTACATCTTTATTTAAAGGTATAAATGACTTCTCACATGAAATAGTTTTTGGTGATAAAAAACTAAACTTAAATTATAAAGATTTCATATTTGCAAAAAAAGGGACTGCAAAAATGGGACTTTTACATGTTGACGCAACAATAAATGGGAAAACTCAGGATATTAAACTTCCAGGACTTAGAGGTCAAAAAGGAATGGCTAGAGAGCTTATTTTTGATAATGTTTCTGTTATGTTAGAGTATGGTTCAAAAGTTATTGAACTTCCTTTTTCAATCAAACTAAATGACTTCCAATTAGACAGATACCCAGGAAGTATGTCGCCTTCATCTTACGCATCTGAAGTTACGGTAATAAAAGAAGATGGAAAAACTTACGATTATAGAATTTTTATGAATAGAACTATGCATGAAGGAAACTTCTTATTTTTCCAAAGTTCATATTTCCCTGATGAAACAGGAACTGTATTATCTGTAAATAACGACCCAGGAAAATGGCCAACTTATGTTGGATATTTCTTATTAACTTTAGGATTATTATTGAATTTCTTTGACAAAAAATCAAGATTTTGGAAATTAACAAAATATGTTAGTTCGAGAAACTTAGCTTCTATTGCAATTGTTTTTACATTTTTATTTTCAACAAATTCACTTTTTGCAGCTGAAGAAGCAACAACTAATGAAGCAGCTCAAACTACTCAAATATTAGAGTATTTAAATAAATTTAAAGATGAATCAAAAGGTACAGCTGAAAATTTTGCAAAATTAGTAACTCAAAGTAGTGGTGGAAGAATGAAACCACTATCTTCTTTAGATTTAGAAATTGTTCAAAAATTAAGTGGAAAAGCAACTCTATTTGAGATGAATCCAGATCAATTAGTTTTAGGAATGCTTACTCGTCCTGATATTTGGAGTAATTTAAAAGTAATAAAAATCAAAACTCCAAAATTAAAAAAATTCTTAGGTGTTGATGAAAATGAAAAATATATTGCATTTTCAGAAGTATTCAAAGATGGAAAATATTTACTTTCAGGTGAAGCAGAAGCTGCTTTACAAGTAAAACCAATGGATAGAGGAACTTATGAAAAAGATATTATTCAATTAGACGAAAGATTAAACATTATCTATTCTGTATTCAATGGAACTCTATTTAATATCTATCCAAAAGTTCAAGATGGTACAAAAGAAGATAATAACAAATGGTATAACCCACTTGATGCAATGCAAAATTTCAAAGGGACTAATCAGTCTGCTGTTGAAACTATGACTAGAGGATTTATAAACTCTGTTGTTGATAATAATTGGGAAGAAGCTAATAAATTTTTATCTATGATGACTCTTTATCAACAAAAAGCAGGAAGCGAAGTAATTCCTAGTGAAAGTAAAATAAACAACGAAATTTTATTTAATAAATTAGATATTTTCTTCAAAGTTACATTAGCTTATTTAGTGCTTGGATTTGTTATGTTAATCGTTGCATTTTTTGTGGTATTTAATCCAAAAATTCAACCTAAAAAAACAACAACTATATTTTTCGTATTATTAAGTTTATTATTTGCAATTCATACTTTTGGAATGGGATTTAGATGGTTTATTTCAGGACATGCTCCATGGTCTGATACTTATGAATCTTTATTATATATCTCATGGTCAGCTGTATTTGCGGGTGTTATTTTCTTTAGAAAATCATTACTTGCTTTAAGTGCTGCTGTTATTGTTGCTGCTATATTTATGTTTACAGCACATTTAACAGGAATTGACCCACAAATTACAAACTTAGTTCCAGTACTTAAATCTTATTGGTTAACTATTCACGTTTCAATTTTAACAGCATCTTATGGATTCTTTGGACTTGGAGCTATTTTAGGATTTATGACATTAATCATGTTCATTTTTAGAACAAATAGACCTCATATCGATGAAACTATTAAAACTGTAACTGCTATAAATGAAATTGCTTTAATAATCGGTCTTGCAGCTGTTACTATTGGAAATTTCCTTGGTGGAGTTTGGGCTAATGAATCTTGGGGAAGATATTGGGGATGGGATCCAAAAGAGACTTGGGCTTATGTATCAATCGTAATTTATGCTATTGTTGTACATTTAAGATTTGTAAAACCATTAGCAACTCCTTTTGCCCTAGCAACTGCTTCGTTATTAGCATTCTCTTCAATATTAATGACATATTTTGGAGTAAACTTCTACTTATCAGGAATGCACTCATATGCAACAGGTGACCCTGTTCCAATTCCTATGTGGGTTTATTATGTTGTTACATTAGTATTTGTAACAATAGCTCTAGCATTTAAAAATAGAAATCTAAAAGAAACACTTTAAAAACTCGAGGAACTAATTATTTAGTTCCTCGAAAAATTATTTCCTCCTTATATTATCGAAAATACGCCACAATCTATACAATTTTAAATTACAGTAAACCTTCACTAATGTATAATTAACAAACGGTTAATAAAAATTCTCAGGAAATTAATGAAAGTTAATGTATTACAAGACTTAATAAAACATACAAAACATCTGAATGTTTTATATGTAGAAGATAATTTAGAAGTTCAAACTCAAACTGTAAAAATGTTAAACTCATTTTTTAATAGTATATCAGTAGCTAATAACGGTGAAATAGGATTAAAACTATTTTTAGAAGATAACTCATATCATATAATTATCACTGATATAAAAATGCCTATAATTGATGGTTTATCATTAATTGAATCAATCAGAAAAACAAACAAACAAATTCCAATAATTGTTCTTTCAGCCTATGATGATAAGGATTATTTCCTAAAAACAATAAATGCAGGAATAGATGGATATATTTTAAAACCATATAATCTAATACAAATTACACAAACACTAAATAATATAATTCAAAAATATGATTTTCAAAAAATTCTTAAAGAGCTTGTTGAACTTGAATTTGACTTCTTTTGGAATAAGAATTCTAATCAATTATTTAAAAACAACCAACCAATTAAATTATCAAGTAATGAAATAAAACTCTTTCAACTATTTATCAATGATAATGATTTAACTAAAAGTTATAGTGAAATAGAGACTTTTGTATTTGGTTTTTACGAAAAAGATATGAAAAAAATAAGAAATTTAATGTCAAGATTAAAACTAAAATTAGATTATGATTTATTTGAAACTATCTATTCTCACGGTTATTCTTTAAAATATAAGAAACATGATTAATGAAAATTATATTTCTTTTATTTACTTTTATTTTTATCAATTTAAGTTTATTAAATGCCAATGATTTAATAAAAAAATTAACAAAAGAAGAATTAGAATTTTTACAAAAAAATCAACCACTAAGACTTCATAATGAACAATATTGGCCACCATATAACTTCAATGAAAATGGTGTTCCAAAAGGTTTTATGATTGATTATATGAATTTAATTTCTAAAAAACTAGATGTAAAAATACAGTTTATTTCAGGTCCATCTTGGAATGAATTTATGGAAATGTTAAAAACAGACCAATTAGATGCGATTATAAATATTGCAAAAAATGATGAAAGAGAAAAATTCTTCAACTTTACAAATACTTTTCATTCAGCCTCAAATGCAATTTATGTAAAAAAAGGAGATGAAAATCTCGATTCATTGGAAAAACTCAAAGGTAAAACAATTGTTATGCCAAAAGGTTTTTTTGCTCAACAATTTATAGAAAAATATTATCCTGAAATTAAACAAATCCTAGTAAAAGATTCCCTTGAAGCTTTAGAGTTATTATCGCTAGGAAAAGCTGATGCAACAGTTGATAAAAAGAATGTATTGGATTATTTGATTTCAACTAAAAATATCTCTTTAGTTGTACCTGCAAATTATGTAAATGACGATAGATTGGTTAGTCATATTAGTATTGCAACTTCAAAAGACAAACCTTTGTTAAACTCTATTTTAAATAAAGCCCAAAATTCAATAACGGAAGAAGAGTTATTAAATTTAAAAAGAAAATGGTTTGGTTCAAATGAAATAATTGATAAAAAAAAGTTTCTAACAAACGATGAAAAAAATTATCTAAAAAATAAATCTATTGTTAAAGTATGTAATATTATAGATTTAAAACCCCTTGAATTTAAAGAAGATAATAACTTAAAAGGTATAAATATTGATTTATTAACTTTAATGGCAAATAAATTAGATATTACTCTTGAATATATAAATTCTGAAAATAAAAATGAAGCTTTACAATATCTTGAAAATAAAAGTTGTGATATTTTGCCTATTATTTCAAAAAATGAAACTATAAAAAACATAGCAAATATTACAAATCCAATACATATTTATAAACTAGCCATTGTAACCCAAAGTGGAAAACCCGTAATTCAAGATATAAATGAGATAATCAATCAAAAAATGGCTAAAAATAGAAATTCTGAATATTCAAATATTTTGAAAGAAACTTATCCAAATCTTGATATTTATGAAACGAATAGTGATTACCAGACATTAGAAGCTGTTAATAGTAATAAGGCTCAGTTTGCCCTTGAACCTCTTCCTATTGTTGCTTATTATATGTCAAAATATGCTTTGAATAATATATTTATTTCAAGATATACAGATATGTTATTGGAAACTAATCTTGCAATTTCTAAAGATAATCAAATTTTGTTTGAGATATTTAATAAAACTATCAAAGAAATTGATACCAATGAACAAACAACTATTTTTAATAAATGGACGAATATCTCAAAAAAAGAGCCCTTTGATTATGTAGTTTTATGGAAATATTTATCCGTAATTTTAGTTATTATATGTGTTATTGCATATAGACAAATTATTTTATATAAACATAACAAAAAACTAAAAATTGCAAATAATGAAATCGAAGAAAAAAACAGACAAATAGCAAAACAAAAAGAACTTTTTGAAAAACTTTATAGTAAATCGGCAGATGGTGTTTTATTAATCAAAGATAAAAAAATAGTTGATTGTAATGAAGCTAGTTTAAAAATATTACAATATTCAAAAGATGAGTTATTAGGAAAATTTCTTTCTAATATTTCGCCAGAATTCCAACCAAATAATGAAAGTTCAATTATAAAAGCTACAAATAAAATAAATGAAGCTTTAAATAATGGAATTTCAAGTTTTGAATGGGTTTATATTAATAAACAAGATGAATTTTTATGGATTGAAGTTGTATTAACATCTATTGAAATTGATAATAATCCAATGATTCATGCTGTAATTCGAGATATAAATAAAAGAAAAGAGATGGAACAAAAACTTGAAGTTTTAACATACTCTTTAGAAGAGCGAGTAAATGAAGAGATTAAAAAGAATCAAGAAAAAACAAAACAATTAATCCAACAATCAAGACTTGCTCAAATGGGAGAAATGCTCTCAATGATTGCCCATCAATGGCGTCAGCCACTAACGGCAATAAGTGCAACAACTAATAATTTACAATTAAAAATTTTACTTAATGAAGAGATTGATAATTATACTTTAAAAGAAGAACTAGAATTAATTACAAACTATTCTCAACATCTCTCACTTACAATTGATGATTTTAGAAATTTTTTCAAACCTGATAAAGTAAAAATGAGTTGTAAAATTGAAGATATTATAGAAAAATCTATTAATATTATAAAAACATCATTTGAATCAAAAAATATAAATTTAATTACAAACTACAATTTTAATAGTGAAATCTTTTCATATGCAAATGAAATTCAGCAGGTTATTTTGATTATTTTGAAAAATGCAGAAGATATTTTAATGGAAAAAAATATTGAAAATAAATTAATTAAAATTAATACTTTTAAAGAAAATAATTTTGCTATTATTCAAATAGAAGATAATGGTGGAGGAATTGCTATGGAGATTATAAATAAAATCTTTGACCCATATTTTTCTACAAAAAAATCAAAAGAAGGTACAGGAATTGGTCTTTATATGAGTAAAATAATTATAGATGAACACTGTTTAGGAAATTTAAGTGCAAAAAATAGCACAAAAGGTGCAATTTTTGAGATAAAGTTACCAATTAAAATATAAAAAAGGAATCTTATGAATAATATAATAGAAATTTTTAAAACAATAACAGCAATACCAAGATGTTCAGGAACTCACGAACCATTTATAAACTATATGAAAAATCTATCAAAAGAGCTTGGATATTTATGTTTAACTGATGAATTTAATAATATTTTATGTAAAAAAGAGAACTCAAGTGCAAAA
>JAQUIV010000123.1 GCA_028681275.1 Aliarcobacter sp. | reverse complement strand
CTTCACATAGAAGTCTTGCTATTTGAAGTTTCTCTTTAGTGTTAAAAGCTACGTATGGCGTTTGTTCACCATCTCTTAAAGTTGTATCATTAATAATTGGCATTATACTAACCTTTAATTTCGATATAAACATTCATGCAAATAGTGTTCCGAAGTTAAAGTTTGGGGGAGGAAATTTGTAAATTCTAGTTTTAAGATTTAAGAATAGTAAAGGAAAAAAACTTTATGTTTTAAGAAAATAAATCAAAGTTCTGATAATATTTAACCATTAAAATAAATACAGGAATTAACTTAATGTCAAAGAAATATAGTATTTTTATAAGTTCAACATATAAAGATTTAAAGGAATATAGGAAAAGTGTTCATGATGCAATTTTAAAAGATGGACATTTCCCTGTAGCTATGGAAAATTTTCTTGCATCAGATAAAGATCAATGGAAAACTATTGAAAAACTTATTGAAGAATGTGACTATTATGTATTAATTTTAGGGTTTAAGTATGGAACGATTGATAGCATAGAAAATATTAGTTATACAGAAAAAGAGTATGAGTATGCATTATCACTTAAAAAGCCCATTCTTACATTTCTCTTAGAAAAAGGTTTTAATAGAATAAAAGAAGAAACTGAAGAAATATTAAAAAATAAAATTTATAATTTTAGAAAAAAAGTACAAAATAATAATATGTTAGCTTGTAAATGTAATGATAAAAATAATTTATCATCAGATATTATTTCTGCACTTCATAAGCAATTTGAAGAAAATCCACAAATAGGTTGGATAAGAACAGATAATATAAAAAGTGATTCTGTGAATTCTATTTTTTGTTCGAATATTTTTGATGAGACAGAATATAGAGGGATAAATGATGAAGTTATAATTCATGGATACATTGATCAACCAAGAGTTTTTCATGAATGGACGCAATCAATAACTTGGAAAAATCTTTTTTTTAAAATAGCAGATGAGTTATTTTATAATAAAAGTGAATATAGTATTAAGTTCGGTTTAGAATTTGATCTTAATTCTGTGAATGGACAATATTTAGGACAATCAAATTGTGAAAAAATACATGATAATGATTTTAGAAAAATTGCGAAAAGATTTAAAGATTGGGGTCTGATTTCAATAAAGAAATCTTTAAATCAAGGTGGGAAAATGTCATTGTTTTGGTCTATTACAGAAAAAGGTGAGCAATTTATTATTAATGCAGATAGATAAATAAATATTAAAATAAGAAAAACTATAATGAGAAGAATTGAAAATAAAGAGAGACAGTTTTTTCTAAAAGTGCTTCTTATTTCCCAATATCTATGTAAAAAATAAATCAACTTTAATTTTCAATTTAAATTATTCTATCAGCCCAATAATTTGGTTTTCTACTGTTATGCATAACTACAATTATAAATATTTCTTCATTTGCTTCTTTGTATATTATAGAAAAAGGGAATTTGTTTAGGACATATCTTTTAAAATCATATTGATAATTAGCCCATGGATTTGGAAAGTTTTGAATAGCTTTAAAACCATTTTCTAGCTCATATAAAAACTCTTTTCCTAATCCCTCAAGTTGCTTCTCATACCAATTATATAAGCCTTTAATATCTATTGCAATTTCAGGGTGAAAAGATAAGGATTTCATTTTAAGATAAAACTTGTTGTTTTATTTGATTCCAATTTAGAGTTTGAACTTTTTTTGACTCTATTTCTTCAAATCTATTTTTAGCTATATCTGCCCAAAATTTATCAGAATCATTATCATGATTTTCATCCATAGATGCAATAAGAATTTTCATTAAATCATTTTTTTCATTTATAGACAATATTTGTATATCTTGTAAAACTCTGTTCATGATTTTTGTCATTTTCGAATCCTTATAAAAAGTTAAATAATTCTAACATTTTGGAGCAAAATTTGGTATAAAAATCTTTAAATCATTCCAAAATCTCAAAATCTTCAGCTTTAATAAGCTCTAAATCTTTAGCTTCCAATTTGTCATAAGTAAAAATAAAACAGCATGGTTTTGCTGTAATTTCTTTTTCAATAGTTAAAAATCTATCGTAGTTTGTTAAAGCGATAATTTTTTGTGCACGAAGTTGTTTTAGTGGGAAACCAATAAAACCGTGTGAAGTGGTAATTGTAATTAGCTCCATTAATTCATTGTTTATAGAGATTGGACCATTACCTTTTAGAAGTATAACTGTAGGTTTTGTTTTCATAAGTTAGGAATTACCCTAACTCATGTTCAGTTTTTGAATCTTGCGAATAAAAATATTTTTGAACCGCTGCGAAAACTGATTTTTCTATTGGTTGAAGGGCATAAGAGTCATCACAAATCAAATCAATTGATTTTAATTCATCCATTGGGCATCCACCGATTTTTTCAGTTAATAATAAATCCACATCTTTTAAAGTATTTTTAATATCTTCAATTGGATAAGAACCATCACAATCTTCAGGTCCTTTACAATATGGATTTTCTACTTTTCTGTGCATTACAAATTTGATTGCTTTATCACCAGCTTCGTAAATTAAGAACTCTTTAGCATTACCAAAGTGTAAGTTAATCATTCCCTCACCAGCAGTTGTAACAGCTACAAGTTTTGTTTTACCAGTTGAACTTAATTGTTCTTTACTAGCTTGTTCAATTTTGATTTTTTCATTTGCAACTTCAAGGGCAGCTCTCCAGTTTTCAATAACTTTATGTTTAGCAGCTCGTGCATTAATGTCATATTTTTTAGTTAAATCTTCCCAGTCCATTTTTACAAAAGAGTCTTTTGTAAATTCATCACCTCTATCTTCACCAATTAATCCAACAGCATCAGCCCTACATTGTCTACAATGTGACATAAGTTTCATGTCCATTCCACATGCTTCTTGCGCTGCCATAACTTCTTGGTCAGTTGCACTTGCTTGTCCATTTAATCCATAATATGTACCAAATTCAGGTTTTGATAAAAGTGGCATAATGTTATGTAAAAATACACCTAACTCTTTTAATTTTTTAGCAACATTTGGTAATTCATGTTCATTAACACCTGGAATTAAAACAGAGTTTGCTTTTACTAAAATTCCTCTTTCAGTTAACATCTTGATACCCTCAAGTTGTCTTTGTAAAAGGATTTTTGCTGCTTCTTTTCCAAATACTTTTTTGTGGTTCCATAAAATCCATGGATATATTTTTGAACCAACTTCACCAGTTTCATCAACAGAGTTAATTGTAACTGTTACGTGGTCAACATTATATTTTTGGATTTGGTCAATATAATCAGGAAGCATAAGTCCATTTGTAGATAAACACATTTTTAAATCTGGTGCTTTTTCATATAGCATTTTAAATGTTTTAAAAGTTTTTTCAGGGTTTGCTAATGCATCACCAGGACCTGCGATTCCTACAACTGAAAGTTGTTGGATTTCTCCACCAACATATAAAATCTTCTTAACTGCTTCTTCAGGTGATAATTTACTACTAGTAACACCTGGTCTGCTTTCATTTGAACAATCATATTTTCTATTACAGTAGTTACATTGAATATTACAAGCAGGTGCAACAGCAACGTGAATCCTTGCATAGTGTTGGTGAGCACCTTCACTGTAACATGGATGGTTATTAATTTTTGCCATTATATCTTCTTGGATTGATTCTTGAGAACTACTTGAAGTACACGAACAACTCATAGATAACTCCTTATATTTAATTTGTAAATATAATGCACATATTGTTCCTTACAAATTTTTGGAATAGTAAATGCAAGTTTTTAATAAAAAAAAGGATTTCAAGATGGGAATACAAGAAGAGATAAAAAAAGAGTTACTAAAAGAGATTTATGGAAACATTGATAATATTTATGATTTTATTGATGCAAGATTTAAACTTGATACTTCGTGTAATGATGGGGTAATTAAAAAACTGAATGAGTTAAAAGATGTGATTTATAAGGTTACAAATTTGAGTGATTTAGCATAAGATAAATAAGCGATGAGTATTGTTTTAGTTAAACCCCTGTAAAGTTTTATACTCATCGGTTATCCATCTTTTTTAATTCATGTCTAATTCTATCATTTTTCCGTTTACGATTTCAGAAAATTCTCTACCAAATTCAAAACAATTTGATAATTCTTCTTTTGTAGGTATTAATTTTATCTTCATTGGCTCTATTGGGGGAACTCTAAAATGTAAAGATTTCATTCTATCAAGTATCATATTCACAGCTTCTCCACTCCAACCATAAGAGCCAAATGCCATTCCAGTTTTTCCTCTTTTTTCCAAATACATCATACATGAAAGTAAATCCCAAACTGGTTTTGGGGCATCTGCATTTATTGTTGGTGTTCCTATTAATATTCCATCACTTTCTTCCAAAATATCAATCATATTTTGTTCTTCTATTGAAGCTAAATCATATAAACTAGCCCTTATTGTTTTTACACTTTCAGCTCCATCAAAAATAGCTTCCGCCATATCCCTTGTGTTTTTATAACTAGTTAGATAAAAAATAGAGATAATTTTATTTGATTGATTTATATTTTCAGGTCTATTTAGACTCCATTTTCTATAAAGTTCAATATATTTATATGGTTTTTCTCTAATAATTGGACCATGTAAAGTTGCAATCATTTTAATATCTAATTTATCATATAACTTCAAAGCATTTAAAACATAAGATTTAAAAGGTCTCATTATATGGT